>JAYQGD010000110.1:0-7581 GCA_038140415.1 Rhodospirillaceae bacterium | reverse complement strand
ACGGCCGGGGCGAGATGAGCTGCATATTGGTGCCCACCTTGTCGATATACGGCAGGTGCGGGTGGGGGAAGGCCTCCTTGTGCTCTTCCACGGCGTGGCGGATCTGGTCGTCGGTGACGTTGACCTTGCCGCGGCCGTGGGCGCCGCGATGAGACACGAGACTGGCTTTATAGGCCCAGAGCTCCACCGGCGCGCTGACATGCGCATGGCAATCAATGATCATGGTTTCCTCCCCTTGGGCTACGTTATTTTGTCATGATCATAGCCAAGGGTTTCGGCCTTGCCACGGCCTTTTTCGAGGGATCAGGTCAAGGGCGGACAGCGGCAGATCATGTGGGGGGATATCTGTTCCGCCGCCCACAAAGGCCTTGAATCACTTATAAAGATGACAAGCCGTTAACCGTTCCCCATCGTTGCGCAGGTCAGGCTTGTCCCGGTCGCAGCCGTCGATCATTTGGGCGCAGCGCGGATGGAAATGGCAGCCGGTGGGCGGGGCCAAGGGATTGGGCAGGCCCCGGCCCAGGGTGATTTCCGGCAGGCCCTTGCCGGGATCGGGGGTGAGGACGGAATCCAAAAGTGCCTGGGTGTAGGGGTGCTTGGGTTCCCGGAAGATATCGGCGGCGCGGCCGAACTCGATCAGCCGGCCCAGATACATGACCGCCACCCAATCGGCCAGATGCTCCACCACCGCCAGGTCGTGGCTGATAAACACATAGGTGAGGTTGAGTTCCGTCCGCAGGTCCTGCAGCAGGTTCAGGATATGCGCCTGGACGGACACGTCCAAGGCCGAGGTCGGCTCGTCGCACACCATGATGCCCGGCTTCATGGCCAACGCCCGGGCGATGGCGACCCGTTGGCGCTGTCCGCCGGAAAGCTGATTGGGATAAGAATACAACAGCCGGTTCGGCAGACCGACCAGACCCATGACCTCTTCGACCCGGGCTTTGCGTTCCTCCGGCGTGCCGATGCCGTGCACGATGAGCGGCAGGGAGATGATGGACGAAATGGTCTTGCGCGGGTTCAAGCTGGAATAGGGATCCTGGAACACAGGCTGGACCTTGCGGGCGACGTCCTTGATGGGCACATCGTTGATCGGCGTACCGTCGAGGATGATCTCACCCGCAGTGGGCTCCAACAGGCCCAGCAGCATCTTGGCGAGCGTGGTCTTGCCGCAACCGGATTCGCCCACGACCGCCAGCACCTCGCCCCTGTTGATCGTCAGACTGACATCGTCGACGGCGTAGAGGGGCTGCTTCTCCGACAGCAGGCCTTTGCGGATATGAAAGGTGCGGCCGAGATGGCGGCATTCCAGTGCGGGGGTCGGGGCGTCCATCACTCGGCGACCTCCGGCTGCAGGGCCGCGTAGTTGGCGGCGCAGTCCGCTTGGGAGAGATGACATTTATAGCCCCGGCCGGCGGACATGTCGTGGAATGGCACGTCGCCGGTTTTGCAGGTCTCCATGATATGGTCGCAGCGATTGCGGAACATGCAGCCCGACAGATCGCCGACCAGGGCCGGCACGATCCCCTTGATGGAGCCAAGCCGGCCCGTCGCCGCCGTCCGGCCCGGCACCGGGATGCATTGCAGCAGACCCTGGGTATATGGGTGCACCGGCTGTTCGAAGACCTGTTCCGCCGTCCCGGTTTCCACCACATGGCCGGCGTACATGACCATCACCCGGTCCGCCATCCGGGCGACCACGCCCAGATCATGGGTGATCAGAATCATGCCCATTTGGAATTCCGTCTGCAGGGATTTCAGCAGCAAGAGCGTCTGCGCCTGCATGGTGACATCCAGTGCCGTGGTCGGCTCGTCGGCGATCACCAGCGCCGGATCACACATCAGTGTCATGGCGATCATCATCCGTTGGCGCAGCCCGCCGGAGAGTTGGTGGGGGTACTGGGCGAGGCGCTCATCGGGCGCGATGATGCCGACCTTGTCCAGCAGGTACGCCGCCCGCTCCCGCGCTTCCTTTCGGTTGCCCTTGCCGTGCTGGAGGTACACCTCTTCCAGTTGCTCGCCGATTCGGTAGACCGGGTTGAGAGAAGTCATTGGGTCCTGGAAGATCATGCCCATTCGGTTGCCGCGAAGCGCCGCATACTGCTTCTCGCTCAACGACAGAAGATCCGTGCCCTCCAGCTCCAGCCGGTCGGCGGTCAGCCGCGCCTTGCCCGGCAACAGATCCATGATGGCGAGCGAGGTGATCGACTTGCCGCAGCCGGACTCGCCGACAATGCAGAGGGTCTCACCCTTGTCCACATGCAGGCTCACCCCGTCCACCGCGTGCAGCACGCCGGCCGGCACATCGATATCGACGGAGAGGTTCTCGACGGTGAGGACGGATTGGGCGGATGTCATGGCGGCGATCCTAGTTCCGGCCTTCCGGCGCGGTGATGTCTCGGATGCCGTCGCCCATCATGTTGATGGCGATCACCAGAAAGAAGATGGCCAGACCGGGAATGACGATAAGATAGGGTTTGAAGAACATAAAGGAGCGGCCTTCCGCGACCAGCAATCCCCAGGACGGCGTGGGCGGCTGCACGCCGAGTCCTAAGAACGAGAGCACCGCCTCGACGATAATCGCGACCGCCATCTCCAGACTGGCAATGACGATGATGTGGTTCATCAGATTGGGCAGCACTTCGGTCAGGATGATGCGGGTCTTGCCGGCGCCGACGGCCTGGGCGGCGGTGATGTAATCATTGGCGACGATCTGCTGGGTGACGCTTCTGGTGACCACGGCGTAGCGGTCCCAAAACAAAAACGCGAGGATCAGGATTAGAGCGATGAGCGACCCGCCGAAGACCGAGACCAGGGACAGCGCGACCAGCAGACCCGGCAGGGCCAGTTTGGCGTTGATCAAATACATCACGAAGGCATCCACCCGGCCGCCGAAATAGCCGCCCATCATGCCGATGGTGGAGCCGACGATGGCCGAGACGAACGCCGCGAAAAAACCGATGATCAGCGAGATTTGCGAGCCGTAGATGACCCGGGTCAGATAGTCCCGGCCCAAGGCGTCGGTGCCGAAGATATGGGTCCAGGTGCCTTTTTCGTTCCAGACCGGCGGGGCCAGCCGGTTGGTCAGTTCCTGCTCGTAAGGATCGGCGGGCGAGATGACCGGCGCGAACACGGCCAGGAACAGAAAGAACGCGACGATCCCGCCGCCAATCAAAAACCCCAAATGGTTCCTGGCGCGCCGGCGCATCAGCTCCGGCGGGGAGGGGACGGCGACGTCGAATTCGTCGGTTTCCGGGGGTCGGGCGTCCATGATCTCTTGCCCTCCCTCAGCCCAGCCTGATGCGCGGATCAAGCTGCGCGTTGATCACGTCGGAGAGGAAGGTGAGCACGATGTAAATCACCGACAGCATCACCAGGATCGACTGCACGACGGGGAAGTCCTGGCGCTGGATGGATTCGAAGGCCAGGGAGCCGACGCCGTTCAGCGCAAAGATGCTCTCCATGACCACCGAGCCGCCAAGCAAAAAGCCGAGCACCACGGCGGAGAGGGAGACCACCGGCAGGATGGCGTTGCGGAGCGCGTGCTTGAAGAGAACGCGAAGCGGGCTCAGCCCCTTGGCCCGCGCAGTCCGGATAAAATCGGAATCCAGCACGTCCAGCATGCCGGTGCGGGTCAGACGCATGAACTGGGGCATCACGCCCAGGCCCAGGGTCACCGCCGGCATGACGAAGTGCCACTCGGTCGCGTTGCCGGAAATCGGCAGCCAGCGAAGCTGCACCCCGAACAGCAGGATCAGCAGTAGGGCGAAAAAGAAATTAGGGATGGCCTGGCCGAACACGGCAAAGCCCAGGGATAGTCGATCAATAAACGTGTTTTGCCGGATCGCCGCTAGAACCCCTAAGGGAATCGAGATCACCAGGCTGAGCGCGAGGCCGTAAAAGGCGAGCTTGAAGGTCACCCCGATCCGGTCGGTGATCAGCTTGGCCACGGGCTCATTGGTGAACAGCGAGCGGCCCAGGTCGCCCTGCAGGGCCTTACCCGCCCAATCGAAATACTGAACATGGAACGGCCGGTCCAAGCCATAATTCCGGGCGGTCTCAGCGATTTCCTGCATGGTGGCGTCTTCGCCCGCCAGTTCCCGCGCCAGATCGCCGGACAGGCGCAGCAGGCTGAAACCGATCACCGACACGGTGATGGCGACGAGGATCGAAACCCAAAGCCGGCGTAGAATAAATCTGAGCAATCCCTGTTCCTCGTGGAATGTTGTTGTCCGCTGTCTTTGCAAAGAGCTTAGCCTTGCCGCCGGGCTCTGTCCACGCGCAGCACGGATCGAACAGAGTCCCGCTGGATTTTCCTCCGGCCCGCTCTAAGATGCGGCCATGCGCGTGCTTCATACCGAATCCAGCATCAATTGGGGTGGTCAGGAATACCGGGCGCTGGATCAGATGATCTGGCTCCGGGACAACGGGCACGAGGCGTTTCTGGCGGCCCGGCCCGGCAGCGATATCGCGGCCCGCGCATTGGCGGCCGGGATCCCTGTGTTCGAGACGCCGTTCACCGGTCACTATGATCCCCGATCCATTCTGACGTTGCGTAAAGTGATCCGCGACAACGGTATTGAGATCGCCGATTGCCACGGTAGCCGGGATGTGATGACCGCCGCTTTCGCCCGCTCGCTCATTCCGGTGATCCGTACCCGGCATGTGTCCCAGCCGATTAAGAACAAGCTGCATCGCCGGCTGCAATGGCGCTATGGCAGCGACCATGTGATCGCGACAGCCGACTGCATCCGCCAGGAGGTGCTGGCGAAGGGTCTGGCGCCCGACGGGAAGATTAGCGTCATTGGCGAATGGGCGGCGGACGATTTTTTCGATACTGCGAATAAAGAAAGCCATCGGGCCGAGGTGCGCCACGAGTTCAACGTGCCCGAGGACCAGCCGATGATCTGTGTGGTCGGCATGCTTCGCGGCGACAAGGCGCAGGAGGTGCTGATCGAGACCGTGGCCGAACTGCGCCGGCGGGGGCGGGACGTCGCCGCCCTGATCGTCGGCGAGGACACCAATTCCCAGAAAGATTATCACCGGGGGCTGGAAGCCCTGACCGCCCAATTGGGGGTGACCGATCTGATCAGGTTCACCGGCTACCGCGACGATGTGGCGCGCCTGACCCAAGCCTGCGATGCGCAGGTGATTACCTCAATCTCGGTGGAGGCCCAGTCGCGGACCGCGCCGCAAGCCTTCGCCGGCCAAACACCGATTGTGGCGAGCCGGGTCGGCGGTGTGGCGGAACTGATCGAGCCGGGCCGCACCGGCTGGCTGGTGGAGATCAAGAATGTCGGCGGCTATGCCGATGCGTTGACGGAAATATTTGACGACAAGGGCGAAACGGCGCGGATCACAGCAGAAGCGCGGGCGTTTGCCGAGGCCAACCTGCGCATGGATCACAAGATGGCGGAAACGCTGGCGGTCTATGAGCGGCTGATTGCCGCCCGCCGCGCGTCCTAGTTTTCGGAAAAAAGAAACTTAGCCGTCGGCGTTGATGCGCTTGACCAGGGACATGAGCACGTCATCGGCCCGGACCGCGCCGACCTGGCAGGTGCCGACCGCTTCGTGACCGCCGCCGCCATGCTCCAGCATCAAGGAGCCGATATTCGCCTTGGAGCCCCGGTTTAGGATCGACCGGCCGACGGCGAACAGAACTTTTTCCTCATCGTCACCCGGCAGCACGGTGATGGAGACCCGCGCGCTCGGGAACAAGCCGTAGATCAGGAACCGGTTGCAGGCGTAGATTTTCTCTTCGCCGCGCAAATCGGCGACGACCACGTCGCCGGCCATGGACGAACATTTCTTGAGCTGTTCTTCGGCGTATTCCTCATGTTCCCAGAACAGGTGCACCCGTTCTTCCACATCGGGGATCGCCAAAATTTCATCGATGGGGTGACGGCGGCAATAGAGCATCATGTCCTTCATGAGCTGGTTATTGCTGACCGAGTAGCGCCCGGCCTTCGCCAGCCCGGTGCGCGGGTCCATGATGAAGTTCAACAGCGTCCAATCCTCGGGCGCCAAAATTTCACTTTCCGAATACTGGGCGGAATCAGCCTTATCGACGGCGTCCATCAATTCTTCGGAGATATGGGGGAAGGCCTGCGGACCGCCGTAATAGTCGTAGACCACGCGGGCCGCCGACGGAGAATTCGGATCAATGACGTGATTGTTCTTGCCCGCCGCAATCCGTTCGGTCTCGCTCAGGTGATGGTCGAAACAAAGATGGGCGTTTTCCTGATAGGGCAGGTTGGCGGTGATGTCGCGATCAGTGATCTCGATCTCGCCTTTTTGCACCTCGCGGGGCTCGACGAATACGATTTCGTCGCCGATCAAGCCTTGCTCGATCAGCAATCCGCCGGCCACGACGCCGTCAAAATCGGCGCGGGTAACAAGCCTATACGTCTCTTCCGTCATGAACCCTCGAGGCGAATCATTTTCATTCTAAAAAAGATAGGGTACGTGTTCGCGAATTCCAAGCATGTTTGTCAAATTACGCGTTATGGCTGAACCGGTAACCCCTTGATGATCATGGCTTTGCCTTTTTCTCCAGCTCGGCGATTTTTTTCTCGGCGGCCTCGGCTTTGGCGGTTTCGCCGAGCACCCGATAGGCCCTGGCAAGCCGTTTCCAGCCGGCCAGATCATCGGGCTCGTCTTCCAAGCGGTCGGCCAGGCGCTGTACCATGGAACGGATAAATGCCTGGCGGTCCTCCGACGTCATCTGTTGGGCGGCTTCCACGTCTTCGCGGGTGGGGCCGGGGATATTCGGCGCGGAAGCAACCGGTGGAGCGACGGGCGCGGCCGGTGGGGCAAATGTCGGCGTCGGCGCCAGGGTCGGCTTCACCGTCGCCGGATCGATCCCACTTTTTTGCGCGGCGTCCGCCAATCGTTCCCTGAGGGACGGTAGCCAGGGCGCATTGGGCGGCGAAACGGCGCGCAAATTCACCCACATCTGAATGGCCTGGGCAAACTTGCTTTTCTCGGCCAGGCTGAGCCCCTGGTAGAACATGGTCTTGGGTTCGGCGGGAAAAGCCCGCGCCGACGCGGCGAGCGCCTTGTCGGCCTCGGCGGTAAAGCGTCCGCCCGACGCCATATAGAGCGCCTCAGCAAAGGACACCCCCACATCCGGCCTCTCCGGACCCAGGCCAAAGGCCCGGCCGAACGCGCGGGCCGCCTTGGGATAGTCCTGCAGGGTCATATAGGTGCGGCCCAGCAGCATCCAGCCTTCCAGCCGTTCCGGGTTCTGCGCCATCTTGGCGGCCAGGTTTTCGGCGAGTTTAGACAGTTCCTGGTTTTGCGGCGCCTGTTCCGGCGATGCGATGTTCCGGGCAGACATGGGCAGGTCCGGCTTGTCCGGCGAGCCCAGATACCCATAAAACCCGAACGCGCCGGCCGGGACAAAGATTATGACGATCATCAGCGCAGCGATCTCGGCATTGCCGAACACGCCAGCGCTTTGCGGGCCCGACGCGCCTTCCCGGACCTTCTCCAGCCGGCGGGTGATTTCCTTTTGCAGGGCGTCGGCGTCGGTTTCGCTCAACAGGCCGCGTTCCACAACCCGGCCGATCTCGGCGAGTT
>JAYQGD010000109.1:0-7639 GCA_038140415.1 Rhodospirillaceae bacterium | reverse complement strand
GGATCAAAAACTGGATGGAAGCGGTCAGCCCCAACGTGGCGGACGGCTATATCGCACTGGCGGACGAGAACGGGCTCCATGTAGTGACAGACGGGTTGGCATTTACCAACGAAGTGCGCCTCGACGCGAATGAGGAGTATCTCTACATCGTCGAGACCTGCGGCCAGCGCATTTCCCGGATGAAGGTGGCGGCGGACGGGTCCCTCTCCAACCGGGAGACCTATGGCCCGTCGAAGCTGGGCCACGGCGGCTTCCCGGACGGCATCGCCTTCGACGCCTTTGGCAATCTTTGGGGCACGCTGATATTCTCCGATCAGATTTTTGCCATTACCCCGGATGGGGACTATCGCACCATCCTGGATGACGACAATTTGGCGGCGACCGAAGCCCTGGAAGCGGCGTTCGTGGCAGACGAGGTCACGCCGGAATTGATGCTGGCCACCGGCGGAACCATCGCCAATTGGTTCGCCAGCGTCACCTTCGGCGGGGCGGATTTGAAGACCTGCTGCATCGGCAGTCTGCGCGGCAGGCGCATCCCCTATTTCCCGTCGCCGGTCGCCGGGCTCCCCATGGCGCACTGGAACGACTAGGATGAACCAGTGACTGACGCGCTCTATCAGATGACCGCCGAATACAATCCGGTACACGACAGGATTCTCTTCCGCGTCAGCACCCAGAAACGGTTCGAGTATCGAGTCTGGCTGACCCGGCGCATCGTCAAAACCCTCTGGGGCGTGGCGGTCAAATCCTTCGAGGTGGAAGCCGTCGCCGAAGTGCCGGCCCCGGCCGTCCAGGAAAAACCCCGGGTCAAACAGGCGGTCATGTCCATGAAGCACCGGGAAGCCGTCCAATCCAGCGACTTCACCAAGAAACACGACACCAAGACCAAGCCGCCCCCCGATGTGGAGCGGCCCTTGCTGGCCGTCGCGGCGGAGATCGGCAAAACCCCGGAAGGCGTGACCCGGCTGATTTTCCACACCACCGAGCGCAAGGATATAAACCTCAATTTGAATGAGAAAATGCTCCACGCGGTATGTCATATTCTGCAGCAGGCGGCGGACAAGGCCGGCTGGGACCTGCAATTAAAGGTCGGCGACGCCGGCGGGGTCATGACCGGAAACACGGCCACGCTGAATTAAATTTTCACCAGGGACGGGACCCTGGACAAAGATATCGAGAAAAATCTGGAAGCCGCAAGCGCCCTCATCGACGCGGTCATGGGCTTCGCCGTGGACTATGGGTTCCAGATTTTGGGCGCTCTGGTGTTTCTGCTCATCGGCCTCAAAGACTCCGGCGTGGTGCAGGATATTACCCTGGCCGCCACCCAACTGGTCGGCGAAGACGGGGAGGTGATCACCATCCCCAACAAGGAAATAGTCGGCCAGGTGATCGTCAATTCCCAGGAGAAGCGCATCGTCGAAACCCGCATCGCCATCGGCTATGAGGAAGACACGGACAAAGCTATCGCCACATTGCGGGACGCGGTCACCGCCCTGCCCGGTTTTGACGGTGAGCCCGGCCCACAGATCGGCGTGCACGATTTCACCTATGGCGGCGTGATCATCGGGCTCCGCTTCTGGGTGCCGACGAACAGCTATTTCCAGCAGCGCTACAAGATCAATGGCGCGTTGTTCGCGGCGCTCAGAAACGCCAACATCGCCCTGATGCCGGCTGCCGGCGTTTCCGTCACCGCACCAGCGCTCACCGCCGATCACGAGGATCATTCCCCGCCGCCGCCGGTCGCGACCAGCTGATTATTTTTTCCGGGCAACCGCGACCGCCGAGAGCTGTTCTTTCGGCGGCACGATATCGGTGACCAGATCGCGGATCAGCCGCTTGTTGCTCAAGGGCTCGATGGTCATGGGTTCGGACGTGAGCCGCGCCGTGCAGGCATAATCGACCTTGCCGTTCACCCGCACCATGCATTCCTTACACGCATTGGCGTTGACGCAGGCATAGCGGATGGCCAGGGTCGGATCGACCTCCTGACGGATCCAGACCAGGGCGTCCAAGACCGACGCGCCCGGCTCATAGGGCACCTCGAATTCATCGAAGCGGGGCGTATCCTCTGCCCCGCCACGCTGCACCCGCAAGGTCATGATCTGTTTTTCGATGGCGCTCATTGCCGCACCAACGGCGTAAACGCCGCCTCGACTTTGTTTCCGCTCAGGCCCACCACCTGGGTTTGTTCCAGCGCCGGATCGGTCTGCTGGAAATCCTCCCGCCAGTGGGCGCCCCGGCTTTCCGTCCGCTGCAGCGCCGCCACGGTGACCGTTTCCGCCGTCAACAAAGACGAGCGAAGATCATACCAGCCGCGCAAACTCATATCGTAACCGCCCGCGGCGCCGATGGGCAGCGCCTCCAACTCGGAACGCATATCCTTGATCCGCGACAGCGCCGTTTCCAAGCTTTCCTTGGTGCGGATCAGGCCGACCTGGTCCCACATCAACGCCCGCAGTTCTTTCGCCATGCCCTGGAACTCCGGTCCGGACGCCGTATCTCCGCCGTTGCCGCCCCGCGCCGCCAGTTGATCCAGCGCGTCCTTGGCCGCCGCCCCGTCCCAGGCCCGCACCTTGCCGGCCACGGCCTGCGCCGCAAACCGGCCGGCCCGTTCGCCGAACACGAAGGCTTCGGGGATGGCGTTGCCCGATAGTCTGTTGGCCCCATTGGCCCCGCCCACCGCTTCGCCGGCGGCATAGAGGCCGGGCACGCCGGTGGACATGGTCCCGTCCACCCGGATGCCGCCCATGTGATAGTGGGCGATGGGGGAGACTTCGACCGACTGTTTTGTAAGATCGATGCCGTTGTTCAACAGCTTGTCGATGACCGGGCCGAAGGCGTCCCGCAACTCGTTCTCCGGCACATGAGCGAAGGACAGCCACGCCCCGCCATGGGGGGTGCCCCGGCCGGCGGCGGCTTCCTGGACGATGGCAAAGGAGGTGATATCCCGGGGCGCGGTGTATGTGCCGGAATCCTCCGCCCCGTAATTGTGGATGAACTCTTCCATTTCACCGTTCAGCAGCCTGCCGCCCAGCTTGTAGCGGAACGGGTCCCACATGATCGGATCCATGCCGACCAGCCGGGGGGCCAGATGCCCGATGGGGAAGAACTGCACGAATTCCATATCCACCAGTTCGGCCCCGGCGCGCAAGGCCAAGGCATAAGAATCCCCGCCCATATTCGCCGATGCGCTGTTCCGCCGGTAAATGCCGGTGAGCCCGCCGCCCGCCAGAATGACCGCGCCTGCCGCGATGGTGACAGGTGCGCCGTCTTCCTGGTTATAGCCGACAGCCCCGGTGACCGCGCCGTCCCGGACCGCCAAATCGACAATGCCGACGCCGCTAATCCGGGCGATGTTATCCCCTTGCGCCACCTCGCCCCGGAGGCAGCGGGCCACCGCCGGGCCGGTGTTGAGGATATCCACATAGACACAGCGGGGCACGGAATGGCCGGGCGCGGTGACCTGTTTCATATGGCCGTTTTCGCGGGCCCAGCCGACCTTCCAGCCGTCCATTTCCCAGATGCGTTCAACCGCCTCCTCGCACAGGATGGCGGCCAGTTGTTCGTTGCAGAGGCCCCGGCCCGCCGTCAGCGTATCGGCGTAATGATCTTCCCATGTGTCGGGGGATTGTTCGCCGACGGCCGCGGCGACCGTCATCTGCGCCATGATGGTCGCGCCCCCTCGGCCCACCAGGTTCTTGTCCACCAGGATCACGTCCGCGCCGTTGCGCGCTGCGGCGATGGCGGCATACATGCCCGCCGCGCCGGCGCCGACGACAAGCACGTCGGTTTCGAGATGAATAGGCTCGGACGACATCAGACCGGCTTCGGTCCCTCGGTGCCTTTGATCTGGATGCGATAGCCGGACCTTGTGTGGGGATGATAGTCCCAGATCGCCTGATGCTGGCTCGACCGGTTGTCCCAAAAGGCGATGGAATGGGCCCGCCACTTAAACCGGAGCTGAAAATCGGGCCGGGCAATATGCTCGAACAAAAAGCCCAGCAGCGCACCGCTCTCGGCCCGGGACAGTTCGTTGATGTGGGTGGTGAAGCCGGGGTTCACATAGATCAGTTTTCTGCCGGTGCCGGGATGGGTGGTGATCACCGGATGCACGGCCTTGGGATATTCCACGCCGGGCCGGGGATCGAACATGATCGCCCCGTCATGGGTGGCGGTGAGCGGCTGCAGGAACGTCTGCATGGCCGGCGAGAGCGCGTCATAGGCCGCGTACATGCTGGCGAACAGCGTGTCGCCGCCGCCGTCCGGCGGCACGATGTGCTGATGCAGGATGCTGCCCATGGGCGGAATCTCCGCGCAGCTTTGATCCGTGTGCCAGGTTTCCCCCGACACCCGTTTGGAGTTCTCGTCGAAATGCTGCCAGCGGATTTCCGGATGGCCTTCGACCATGCCCGACGCCGTGCCTTTGCCGCCCACATGCACATGCAGCTCGCCGAAATACGCCGCGAACCGCGCATGGGCGTTGAAATCGATGTCTTGCTCGCGGAAGAACAGCACCAGATGCTGCAGCAGCGCCTGATGCACGTCCTCAATCTGGCGATTGGTCAGCGGCTGGCGCAGATCAATGCCGCCCACCTTCGCCCCGATATGGGGCGAGACCGGCGTGACGGTGATCGTGTCGTAGCTCGGGTTGATCAGCGTATCCATCCGCCGATATTAGCCAAAATGCCCCCAAAGAGGAAAGACCGGAAGAGAAATCACTCACATCCATGGCGCAGTCATAAAATTGTCCCAATTCGCCGGTTTGATGCGGCCGTGAATTGCGCTACCCTAGGCCTCTACCCGACCATTAACATGGATCGGCAAACGGGAGACTTGAAAGACCGGTATGGAGACACGCCTCCGACATCTTATCCTGACAGCGGGTCTCGCCGCAGCGATGATCGTAGCCGCGCCGGCGTTCGCGCAGGACGCCGCCCCGCCGGAGATTCCGCCGGAAATTCAGCAGGAAGTGCTGAAGGAGCTGCAAAACGATCCGGAATATCAGGAGACCCAGAAGTTCCTGGACGACGCGCAAAGCCAGGTCGCCAAGGTCCGCGCCGAGACCGATGCGCGGGCCAAGGAGATCGAGGCCTTGGCGGTCCGGGTCGGCGATATCATCTCCAACATCGGCGCCACCAGCGAGGACAATACCAATCTCCGCTCAGAGATTTCCGTGCTCGCTGATCTGTTGAAGCTGGAGCGCCAGACCACCGGGGAATTGCGGGAAGACCTCAAAAAGCTCAACACCCGGTTCGATGATGCACGGCTGGAGCGGTTGAAATCCGACCGCAAGAAAGACCAGCAGATCGAAGAGTTGCGCCAGGAGAACACCAAGGCGCTGAAGCGGCTCAACGAGGCGGTGGAAACCATCGCCGATCAGGCCAAGACCAATCAGGTGCTGGCCTCCGACCTGGAACAAGCCAAGCAGGAGATGGAGCGCCAGGAGAAGGAAATCGATTTCCTCAAGAAGAACCGCTACCGGCCGCGCCGCCACACCCGCTAACCACCCCCAAAATCCACAATTCTTTTTGTTGTTTACGACCGGGCTCGGCAGTACCTGGATACTTGGAATTTAATTCTATATCAAAACTGACCGACCGAGCCGGAGAAATTTCATGACACACCCGTCCGACAACCACCGCCCACGCCCCCGCCCCCGATCCAAGCCTGCTTCCTCAGTGCGGGAGCGGGAACGCCACGCCCGCGCCATCTCCACCGCCGCCTTTCTGGGCCGGCAGGGCGACACCGAACTGGCCCACCTGACCGAGGGGGAAATGGTCATCCCACCCCACATCTTGACGCCTGAGCTTCATGCCGAATTAGCCCAAGCCATTGCCGCCGCCGGCGCGGACATGGGCCGCTATACCGTGGGCGGCACGGACGATTCCCTCAACCCCGCCACCGGCGCCAGGGAGTACTGGTGGCGCGGCGGCGATGGCAGCGATTGGGCTGGTTGTGATGGGGATCACGGCTACGGCGGTGGCGGTGTTGGATATTGTCCGGGCCCGGGCCATCGATGCCTATGCGGACCTGGAGATCGCGCCGGATAAGGCGGTCGAACTGGGTGATGAACGGCTGACCAAGGGGCTCGACAGCCTCGCGCACAAATCGGCCGCCGCGAGAAACAGTCCCCCCGCGCTGGATCTCCGGGGTCGGCTCAGCGCCGCCGCCCGGCAGGGACGGTTCGGCGATACCCGCCTGGGCCACCTGACGCCGGGCGAGATTGTGGTGCCCCGCAATGTGCTCTCCGACGAGCTTCGCGCCAAACTGGCCCAAGCGTTTATTGAGGCCGGCGCGGAGCCGGGCCGCTATATCGTCGGCGGGCCGGACGATTCCATCAACCCCGCCACCGGCCAGCCGGAGTATTTCTTCAAAGACCTCTGGGACCGCGCCACGGATTGGCATTTTGAAGGCCGCGACGATCGAAACAATTCCATGTTCGGCACCTATGAACAGGTCACCCGTCCGGGTAGCGGCTGGAAGCAAATGCCCGAGTGGCAAAATGCAATGCATCAAGACGGAAAAGGTAAGCCGGAACTGAAATTTGTTCACCCCTATGGCCAAGAAATTGTTTTCGACGGAGACACGTTGCAGCCGGTCACAGGCGACAAGCGCGGAACTTACAACTATTTTACGCCTGATACTCTTGATAGTATTAGTGGACAGGAAGATATCCGAAATTTAGCAAGAAATTGGCGCGATCATTTTTTCGCCGACATGCTCCCGCATATGGTACTCGGTCCGGATCGTAACAAGAAGGAATAGCGCTCTCTAGTGACCCGCATATGGATGATGAACCGCAAACTCTTCCCCAAAAAGGACTGACCTCGGCATCCGGGACCGAACTGCTGCGCATTCTGGCTTGGCTTTCCGGTGGGATTATCATTCTTTGGGTAATTGCAGTAGCTTCCGGACTTTTCGTCCCCGTGGGCGGCGGCTTTTGGGCGGTATTTTTCAGTCTAATCATGCTGCTCTTTTTAACTCTGACCGGGCTTCAACTTATCCACGCCATTCTGGATTTCAGAGCGCGCCGGTTTGACCGCGGCGTCGGAGGACTAACCCATACGGCTGCCATGGCAGCACCAATCGGTCTGGCAATATTGTATTTGGGAGCCATCGGGTGATGGCGATCTATACGGTTCGCACATGACCCGCGTCCACGCCGCCGCGCTCCTGACGTTGTTTTTCGCGGTCTTTGCCGAAGACTACTTTAAAATCCAGCTCCACGGCCATCCCGACGTTTGGCCTGTATATATGGTGGATTGGGTCTCACGACTGGGTCTGCTCCTTGTCATCTTTGGCCTGCCGTTCTTCAAGGACTTCCTGCACACGGCGTCGCAAACCTTCGCTGCCGCGCCACGGCGCTACCATTTCCATGAGTTAATGTTGCCGGGCCTGGGATTCGCCGTCCTGTTGGTATTTTTTCTTGGCCCGATCATTGAAATTTATATCGGGCGGGTTGTGTACGAGCATGTGCCCGGTTGGGTTCTGTTCGGTTATCCGCGGATTAAAGACGGGGTCTTGTTGGGATTAGATTTAAGCTTGGGTTTGTTCCTGGTAGGCTTCACTGAAGTGTTGATTTTCCGCCGGATGGCGGCAAACTATATGGAAAGGCTGGATTTCTCCAAGCCGCTGATCA
>JAYQGD010000108.1:0-7784 GCA_038140415.1 Rhodospirillaceae bacterium | reverse complement strand
TGTCCCAACAATCCCGAAGAAGACATCGACAGTGGTCTCGGTCTCTCTCAACAAATTCGCGCCGAGCGCCGCCCGGTCGTGCTGACCGGCGAGAGACTGGCAGAAGATAAACGCTTTTTGCCAATAGTCGGTTTCGACTTCCTTGATCTGACTGGCGACGAGAGAACAAACACGCGCATTGTCGTTGCCGAGGAACAGCAGGTCCGCTTCGCTTTTCAGCAACCGGCCGGTTTGTTCTCCCACCGGCACGACTTTCAGCAAATCGGATACGCCGGTGAGGTCACCCATATTCGCGAGCAGTTCGACCCGCGTGCCGATCAAATCGGATTTGCCGTCCTTGCTGAGGGACTCGCCCTCGGGTGCCTTTGCGGTGCTGAGAAGCAGCCGGCGCATCAACCCCCGCATCGTACGGGAAGTCGCGCCGACCGGTAATTTGGATAACAGCCGTTCCACACGGCCCCGGCTGGTGCCGTCCCACATGCCGATGCCGAACCCGCCGGCATCTTCGGTCAGAACCCCCATTGAGTTGGCATCGATGGTCTGCAGACTTTCAACCTCGATCTTGCCGGGCAGAAGCGAATTTCCGCCTTCAACCAATTTCGACGGTTCCAGTTCCACGCCGCCGGCCGCCGGAGACGCGCCGTCCGGCTGCGCCGGCGCATCGGCGGTTGGTCCCGTGGCCGGGGCTTCAGCCGGCGCCGTCTCTGCCGGCGGGGCCAAAGGTTTCGGCGGCTCCAGCGATTGCGGCCCCTGAGCTCGGACATCACTAGCCCAAAGCAGCACCGCAACCACAACGGCGGCAATCAAAACCGGCATCACGCCGGTGCGATTATTTCGGGAAGCGATCATTCGGGATGACCTTTTCGACTTTCGCCACGGGCGCCGGGATGTCCCAGGTCGACATGAAAATGGTCGCGCCGGCGATCAACGCGACAACCAAAAGGATCATAAACCTGGACAGCTTCTTCATAAAATCAACGATTCCATGTTTCCGTGAGTCGACTGCCTGCGTCCGCGTAGCGTCTTATTGTGTCCACGGCACAGGCGAATACGTAATTACCAACTGTGGCGAATTTTCGGCAGTTTAGTCTTTGTCATCAATGCTTTCAACGAAACACCGACACAACTGAACGTCATGGATTCCTCGGCGGCTCATGATATAAACCGCCTATGAGTAAGAAACCCGACTATCAATTGCCCGAGCCCCTGCAGGACAAGTTCATTGTCATGATCGGGCTCATGGGCGCCGGCAAGTCCAATTTGGGCCACCGTCTGGCGACCGCCATGGGCATGCCGTTCATTGATACGGACACCGAAATCGAAGCGGCCGCCGGCTGCACCATCGACGAAATCTTCGAACAATTCGGCGAGAAGGAGTTCCGGTCCGGAGAACGCCGGGTCGTTGCCCGGGTCCTGCGCGGTGAACCGGCGGTCGTCGCCACCGGCGGCGGCGCGTTTATGGACAAGGAAACCCGCAAACGGGTCAAGAAAAAGGCCATCTCGATCTGGCTCCGCGCCGACTTGGAATTGCTGCACCGCCGCACCTCGCGGCGAGATAACCGGCCGCTGCTGAAGAAGGGCGATCCCAAGAAAATTCTGCAGGACCTCATCGATGCCCGCTATCCTATCTACGCGGAGGCCGATATCGCCTTCGACGTCAGCGATGAACCCGCCCCGGAGTCGGCCAAACGGGTGCTGGCCAAGCTGAAAGAGCATTGTGAAAGCCTGACAGAGGCGGAGGACGCATGAGCACCGCCGACATCCTGACCCTTGATCTCGGAGACCGGAGCTATGACATCCACGTCGGCTCGGGCCTGATCGCCCGCGCCGGCGAGCTGATCGCGCCGGTGCTGCGCCAGAAACGGGTGATTGTCATATCAGACGAGAATGTAGCGCCGTGCTATCTGTCGCCGCTGACAAAAAGCCTGGAGGCCGCCGGCATCACCGTGAGCGACATCGTCTTGCCGGCCGGCGAGCAAACCAAGTCCCTGGATCACTTCCAAGACCTGACGCATCGCATTTTGGACAAGAAGATCGAACGCGGCACCGCGTTGGTCGCCCTCGGCGGCGGCGTCATCGGCGATCTGACAGGGTTTGCGGCGGCTACGCTCCTTCGCGGCATCGACTTCATCCAAGTACCGACCACGCTGCTTTCCCAGGTGGACAGTTCGGTCGGCGGCAAAACCGGTATCAACACACGGCACGGCAAGAACCTGCTGGGGGCGTTCTATCAGCCTCGTCTGGTTCTGGCCGATATCGATACACTGGACACCCTGCCCCACCGGGAGGTCCTGGCGGGCTATGCCGAGGTGGTGAAATACGGACTGATCAATGATCCGGATTTCTTTGCCTGGCTGGAGGAAAACGGCGAGGCGCTGTGCGACGGAGACAAGGCCTTGCGTCAGCACGCGGTCCTGGTGAGCTGCAAATCCAAAGCACAGATCGTTGCCGCCGATGAGCGGGAAGCCAGCGTCCGGGCTCTGCTCAATTTAGGGCATACGTTCGGACACGCCCTGGAGGCGGAGACAGGATTCTCGGCTCAACTCCTGCACGGGGAAGCCGTCGCCATCGGCATTGTCATGGCCCACGACCTGTCCGCCATGATGGGCCTGTGCGAAGAACAGGATGCCAGCCGGGTCAGAAACCACTTCGAGGCGGTCGGGCTCTATGCCAGTCCCGCCCGTCTGGCGAATGTAAGCTGGAAGACCGACGCTCTGCTGCATCACATGGCCAGCGACAAAAAGGTCAAAGACGGCAAGGTGACCTTCATTCTCACCCGTGGGATCGGCCAGGCTTTCATTGCATCCGACGTTGTCATGGACGATGTGCGGCGGGTGGTCGATCAGTCGATTGCCGCCTAGTTCGCTACGATAATTCAGGCAATGCTCGGAATTCATTTGCGTCAAATAGATAACCAATTGAGGACCCCATGACGTTAACCCTCATCGCCATCGGCGTGCTTCTATTTTTATCGGCTTTCTTTTCGGGATCGGAGACCGCGCTCACCGGTTCTTCCCGTCCGGTCATGTATCAGTTGGAATCGGGCGGCAATCCGCGCGCCAAAATCGTCAACCAGATGCACGAGAACAAGGGCTCACTTATCGGGGCAATTCTGATCGGCAACAATCTGGTGAATATCCTGGCCTCCGCCCTGGCCACGAGCCTGATGATCACGCTTTTTGGCAAGAACGGGGTCGCTTACGCAACGGCTGTCATGACGGCCCTGGTCGTGGTCTTTGCCGAGATCCTGCCCAAGACCTATGCGTTGCAGAACGCCGATCGGACGGCGCTGGTCGTGGCCCCGATCATGCGTCCGATTGTTTTTGTTCTTGCGCCGATTACCCGATCCATTCTGGTCATTGTCCGAGGAACCTTGCGGGCGTTCGGGCTCAGGCTGCACACGGAGGAGACATTCGTGCCGTATACGGAGGAGCTTCGGGGCGCGATCGAACTGCACGAAGGAGAACACGAGGCCGTCCAGCACGAGCGCGCCATGTTGCGGAGCGTCCTCGACCTGAACGAGGTGGACGTGGGCGAGATTATGGCCCACCGGAAATCCGTCGAGATGGTCAACATCGATGACGAGCCGGCAAAAATCGTCGAACAGGTATTGGAAAGCCCCTACACCCGGGTGCCTGTGTGGCAAGGGGAGCGCGACAATATCGTCGGCGTCGTGCACGCCAAGGAGCTTTTGCGCGCACTCCACGCCCATCCCGATGACGGGGAGGCCAGCCTGGACATTCTGGGCCTCGCCTCTGAGCCCTGGTTTATCCCGGAAACCACCCGGCTTCTGGATCAGTTGAACGCCTTCCGCGGCCGGAGGGAGCACTTCGCCATCGTGGTGGACGAATATGGCAGCCTTGAGGGCGTGGTCACCCTGGAGGACATCCTTGAGGAAATCGTCGGCGACATTGCGGACGAACACGATGTCGCCGTGCCCGGGCTGCACCCGATGCCCGACGGCTCCTACCTGGTTGACGGCGATTTCACCATCCGAGATCTAAACCGGGAACTGGAATGGAACCTGCCGGACGAGGAAGCGGTCACGGTCGCCGGACTGGTCTTACATGAATCCCGGCGGATTCCGGAAGTGGGACAGAAATTCCTGTTCCATGACACCAGGTTCGAGATCACCCGGCGCCACCGTCATCAGATCACTCAGTTGAAGGTCCGCCGGCAATCTTCTTAAAAGTGTGGCGGAGCTTATTCCGCCGCCGGCGCCAATGCCTCGGCAATTTTGTCGATGAGCATTTGCGAGGTAAATGGCTTGGAGATCACCGGATAGCGTTTATTGTCGACCCCGTCGGAGACGACTTCATGTTCGGCGTATCCGGTCATAAAAAGAATTCTGGTATTTGGGTCTTTCCCCGTCGCGATTTTGGCAATTTCCGCGCCGGAGCTGCCGTTGGCCAATACGATGTCGGACAACACCAGGTCGATATGCTGACCGTCGGTCTCCAGCATCGCCTCCAGGTTCTTCCCCTCGCCCGCATCGAGCACGTCGTAGCCAAGACGCGACAGCATTTCCACGGTCACCTCCCGGACGTTCTCGTCATCCTCGACGACAACGACACGTTCGCCGTTGCCGGCCAAGTTTCTGTCGGCGATGTCAGTCTGGGCGCCGGCCCTCTCAACAGTCTCGGTCGAGCGGGGCAGATATAAGGTCACCGTGGTTCCCTTGTCGGGGATGCTCTGAATTTGGACGTCGCCGCCGGTCTGACGCACAAACCCGTGGACCATACTAAGGCCCAGACCGCTTCCCCGGCCGAATTCCTTGGTGGTGAAAAACGGATCAAAGACCCGATCCAGAATTTCCGGTGGAATGCCCATGCCTGTATCCGCGACCTGAATGACCAGATATTCGCCGGGCGCCATGTCCTTGGACAGGTCCTCCGCGCGTGCGCCCAACTCGACCTGATCCACGGAGACAAGCAGCCGACCGCCGTCGGTCATCGAGTCCCGCGCGTTGATCGCCAGATTCAGGAGCGCTGACTCCAGCAACTGCGCATCCGTGTTCACCAGCCAATCGTGATCACAGAGATCCAGGGAAATATTGATGTTTTCGCCGAGCGTCCGGCGCAACAGGTCTTCCATACCCTCAATCAGCCGGATGGCATCCAAAGGATGAACATCCAGGCTCAGTTGGCGGGAGAATGCCAGAAGCCGGTCCGTCAGCTCGGCCCCGCGCTTCACACTGGTGACTGCCCGGCTCAGCCGTTCGGCGTTTTTGGTGCCGGGCTCGATATCGCCGCGCACCAATTCGAGGTTACCCATGACCCCGCTCAGAATGTTGTTGAAATCATGGGCAACGCCGGCCGTGAGCTGGCCCACAGCCTCCATTTTCTGTGATTGGCGGAGAAGAGACTCCCGCTGCTCGGCCTCGGTCACATCTCTGACAGCGCCGATGTTTTTGTAGGGAACGCCGTTGCTGTCGGTTAGCGGCTTTGCCGAACTTTCCAGCACCCGTTCCTCGCCGTTCGGATGAACGACCCGGAATTTCAAGTCATAGGGACGGCCGGCCTTAATACCGGCCGCAATCCGTTCGGCGATAGACTCCCGTTCAGCGGGATGCACCACAGAGAGAAACTTCTCGTACGTCATCGGCGATCCAACAGGCAGACCTTAGAGGTCATAACAAATGTCGGAGATAAAATAGGTATCCGCATTCATATCCCGCTCGAAATAGCCGATCCTGGTCAGCTCCTGCGAACTTTGCAGCCGGCTCTCATTGAGCAGAAGCTGTTCCTGGCTTTGTTTCTGCTCTTCAATATCCTGGATCTGAGATTCGAAGTGATCGGGATTGCCATCGGCATCCCGGATCAGCGTCCGGTTCAACAGCCCCCAGAAATGGCTGCCGTCCTTCCGCAGGAACCGTTTCTCCAGCGTGTCCATCTGCCGGCCTTCATCGATGATGTTCATCCGGTGGTCTCTGGTTTTCGGGACATCGTCAGGATGGGTCACCTCGAACACGGTTTTGCCGATCAATTCCTCCCGGCTATAGCCCAACATGTCGGCAAAAGCCTGGATTACATCCATGAAATGGCCGTCGAGGGTGTTCGAGGCCATGCCCACGCCGGTTTCCTCGAACACCCGGCGGAACCGTTCCTCGCTTTGTTTGAGATCGGCCTGACCGTCCCGGATGCTTTTGAAAATCGGCCCGATGAGAATGACCCCGGCCAGCATCAACACGGAGATGGTCAGCGCCAGGCCCGCAGCCAGAAACTGCAGGACGATGGTTATTCCAAGGATACTTGTCGCAAACATGTAACAGCCTCGGCCGATTGGGATCGAATGCGAACGCGGTATGGTTTTTTTTATACGCCTACATACATAACTGGGTATTCGAGGGCGAATTTAAACTTTGTGGTCCCGGAATTCTCCGGATTTCGGTCAAAAAGTTAGCGCCGTTCGATTCTATGTTCAATCCGGTAAGTGTCATAAGTCTAGGGTAATGCCCCGACCCCGGACGCGCTGTTCTTCGTAAATCCGCAAATTTACAGCAGGCCCGGCGCCCAAAGAGCAACGGCAGGAAAACCCACGATTGTAGCAAGCCGGAAAAGATCACTGATCACGAAAGGCGTCACGCCCCTGAAGGTGTCCACCAAACTGACATCGGGCGCCAGGGAATTGATCACATAGACGTTCAAACCGACGGGCGGCGTAATCAGCCCCGTTTCAACCACGCTCAGCACCAGGATGCCGAACCAGATGGCCTTGGCCTCGTTCGACATGCCGAGATCAAGCCCCAGCAAAATCGGCAGGAAAACGGGCACAGTGATCAGTATCATGGCCAGGCCATCCATCACCGCGCCGAGACCGATGTAGATCACCAGGATCAGGATCACGACCATATACGGCGACAACTGGGTGCCGGAAATCATCTCGGCGATGCTGAGCGGCAGTTCGGACAGCGCCATGTAGGAGCCGTAAATCTCCGCGCCGATCAGGATCAGGTAAATCATGCCGGTGATCTTGGCCGTGTCGATCAGCGCTTCTTTAAACGCTTCCCAGCTGATTTTCCTGAACCAGGCCATCACGCCGGTGCTGGCCGCGCCCACGGCCGCACCCTCGGTCGGGGTGAACACGCCTTCGTAGATGCCGCCGATCACCACGAAGAAGATCACCAGGATCGGCCAGACGTACTTGAGGCTGATAATCCGCTGCTTCCAGCCGACCCGCTCCGCGGCCGGGCCGGACTCGGGTGAAAAGCGGACATAGATAATGATGGCGATGATGTAATAGAGCATGGCCAGCAGGCCCGGGATGACCGCCGCCAGGAACAGGTCCCCGATCGATTGCTCGGTAATGATCGCGTAGATCACCAGGATGATGGACGGCGGGATCAGGATGCCCAAAGTGCCGCCGGCGGCCAGACAGCCGGTCGACAACGCGCCGGAATAACCGAGCTTGCGCATCTCCGGCAAAGAGACCGCGGCCATGGTCGCACCGGTAGCGATGGAGGAGCCGCAAATCGCGCCGAACGCCGCGCAGCCGCCAATGGTCGCCACCGCAATGCCGCCCCGCCTGTGCCCGAACCAGGCCCTGGCGGATTCGTACAAGACCGAGCTCAACCCGCAATGGAGCGCCAGGTGTCCCATCAGCAGAAACAACGGGATGACCGACAGCGGATAGGACGCCGTCCGGCCCACCGGCGCCGCCTCCAGCCAGATCAGCAACTGCTCGAAGCTGGTCTCCATGGTCATGCCGATGGCGCCGACCATGAACAGGGCGATGGCGATGGGCATCCGCAGCCCGATGAAGATCAGGAGGACGACAAACAGCGA
>JAYQGD010000107.1:0-7802 GCA_038140415.1 Rhodospirillaceae bacterium | reverse complement strand
TTAGGAATGTCATTCGGGTCGAGGTGCGCGAAAAGAACTCCGTGTTTTCGACACTGCTGTTCGATCCAGAACACAATCTGGAAGAACGCATCCTGAAAGAACAATTCCAGCCTTAGGCTCTATTCGGCGTCCGCACCAACTGCTTCAGTCACCGAAGAATAGAAGGTCTACAAATACCTTCAGGGCAAGGTCGATCAGCCGCGGGGCGACACCCTGCTGCGGCTCGCCGAAGTGCTCGACGTGTCGGAGGTCTGGCTCCGGTCCGACGTGGGCCCGGCCATGGTCACCATCCCCGTGGTCGGCCGGGTCTCCGCCGGTGAAAGCTTTATCCCCATCGACGATAATCCCCAAGGCGGCGGCTTTGAGGAGCTTGAGTTCTCCCTCGACGACGCCGACCCCATCGCCATCGCCGTCAGGGGCGAATCCATGCTGCCGGTCTACCGGCCGGGGGATTACCTCCTCTGTTCCCGGCGCCGGGGCACCGAAATCACCGACTGCCTGAACAAAGACTGCGTGGTCAAAACCGAAGAGGGCGAGGGCTATGTCAAAAAGCTGATGGCCGGCGCCACGCCGCAAACCTTCAATCTGATCTCCTATAACGCCGCCCCGATCGAAGGCGTCAAACTGCTCTGGGCCGCACCGATTATCTGGGTGCGCCGGGGCTAATTCCCCTCTCCACAATTTTTTCGTGCCCTTGAACAGGACCGATCTCCGGAAAATATCTCCACCATTCATAGTTTTTGGTGGAGTCCGGCATGAACAGGATCAGCGCGCGTTTTTATCTGGAGCGTCAGTATGACGGCCCTCTGCCCGACGAGGGCGTCTTCTCCCCGGTCCGGTCCGACCGCCGTGTCCTCGAACGCCGCCGGGCGCAGATCGAGGTCCGGGACTATTCTATCAACGCCCGCCGGCTGATCCGCTGGATCCGCAAAGGCGGTGACAGCCGGAACTCACCCGAATTGCGTAAGGAGTTGCGATTTCTGTTGCGCCAGCGCCGGAGGTGGAAACGGCATTTGAGGGGGTTGGCGGGTTAACTACCCCTTCCCCAACCGCGCCTTCGCATAGGCCACCAGGTGATCCCGCATGGCTTTGCGCTGGGCCTCTGCCTCTTCCGGGGTCCAGTCGCGGAAGCCCTTGCCCACATGCATACCAAGCTCCCCGGCGGCGACCTTGTCCCGCAACAGTTTCTGCGGCGCGTCCGAGGCATCCAGGTCCGCCAACAAGTTCTCGTGAATGTCCAACGTCAGGTTAAGCCCTACCAGATCGGAATTCTCCAAGGGACCCATCACGGCCAGTCGCATGCCGAACCCGTCTTTGACGACCTTGTCCACGGTCTCCGCATCGCACACGCCGTTTTCCACCAGGGCAATCGCCTCCCGCTTCAACGCGTGCTGCATCCGGTTGCCGATAAAGCCGGGAATGTCTTTCTTGGCGTGCACGGCCGTCTTACCGATGCCGTTCAACAGGTCCAGCATCCGCCGAACGATCGCCGGGTCGGTTTTCTCCCCCTGGATCACTTCGACCAACGGCACCAAATGCGGCGGGTTCCAGAAGTGCGTGCCGACGATCCGTTCCGGCGCGCTCGCCTTGGCGGCGATCTGCATGATCGGCAACCCGGACGTGTTGGACGCCAGGATGCAGTCCGCCGGCGCGGCCTCAATCAATTCATCAAACAGGGCTTGTTTCAGGTCCAGCTTTTCCGGCGCGGCCTCAATCACGATCTCCGCATCGGCCACGCACTCGGCCAAGCTCCCGGCCGCCGACACGTTATCCGCCAGCGTTGCGTCTTGGTCCAACAGCTCGAAGATATCCCGGACTTGCTCGCTCAAGCTTTCCAGCGTCGCCGCATTCGGATCGCTCACCCGCACCTTGTGCCCGGCGGCGGCAAACACCTGGGCAATGCCGTGGCCCATAAGCCCGGCGCCGATGACCGCGATGTTTTCCTTGGCCAAGCCGCCTTACCCGGCGGTGAAGCCGCCGTCCACGTACATGACCTGGCCGGTGCAGAAATCGGAGGCCGGCGACAGCAGATAGAGCGCCATGCCCATCAGGTCGTCCACCTCGCCCAGCCGGCCCAGCGGAATGCGGGACAAGGACCGCGCCTTGGTGGCCTGGCCCAGCTCGTCATCGCCGTACATCCAGGCCGTCAGGTTAGAGCGGAACACGGTGGGCGCGATGGCATTCACCGTGGTGCCGTACTTGGCCCATTCCGTGGCCAGCACCCGGGTCAGTCCGTCAGTCGCGCCCTTGGACGCGCAATAACCGGTGTAGCCGGAGATATTGCCGTGGCGGCCCCGCACGCTCGACATCAGGACCACCTTGCCCTTGATCTCGTTCTCGATCCAATAGGTGCCGACCGCCTTGGCCATGAACCAGGCGCCCCGCACATTGGCGTCCATCACGTCCTGCCAAGTCTCGTAATCCAGCTCGTGGATGAAGCCCGCCTTGTTATAGCCGGAGCCCACGGCCAGCATCTTGATCGAGCCGAAATGTTCCAGCGCCGCGTCGCGCATGGCTTCCGCGTCTTCCAGACTATCCGGCCGGCGGACGACGTATTCGGCCTTGCCGCCGACACTCTCCACATCCGCCTTGACCTGTTTGAGCTCGTCCTCGTTGCCGGACGCCAGCAGCACATTCGCGCCCTGCGCCCCCAGCACCACAGCGATGCCGCGGCCGAATGCACCGGATGCCCCGGTGACAATGGCGGTCTGGCCCGACACGTCGAACATCTTGCTTGGATCGCGCATCCAGTCTGTGACCGCGCCGATTTCCCCGTCTGACATACTCTACTCCCTGAAAAGAATGATCGTGATTAGGCCGGCTCGAAGCGGAATTTCTGTTCCGGATCGACCACCGCCAGGATGCGGACACCGCAACCGTCGCCCCCTTCCCAACGCCATGGAAAGCACATGAAGGTGCAGCGCTTGCCGGTCACCGCGTCCAGATCGCCGCCCACATTCTCCACGCCGGGGATGCCGCCGCCGATCATCAGAGTCTTGTGCCCGTCTTCCCAGCGGGGGAAGTCCTCTTTCGGATCGCGGCCGAACAGTTTCTTGTATTCCTCGATCAGGTGCGGGTGCGTCGGGCCGAGACCATGATCCACCAGCTTGGTCGCCATTGGATGGTCGTTGGACTGCACGTCATAGCCGACCAGCTTGACCTTCTTGTCGACCAGCCACTGCGCGCCCTCGGTATAGATCCCCGGCGAATAGGCGAAGTATTCATCCGTATCCGCCATGAGCTTATGCATGCCGGTGTTGATGAAGACCATGTCCCCTTCCTGGATTTTCGGCGTGGCGTTTTCCAGGTCTTCGGGCGTGATCACCTCCCACTTTGACTTGGGAATGGAGACCACGACGCCAGTACCGAAGAACCGCCAGAGCGGATAGTCCATGATATGGGGTGTGTTTTCGGTGACATGGATCGGCGCATCCATATGGGTGCCCCGGTGCATGATGCCCTCGAACTCGGTCTGATAGATGCCGTCCTTGGCGTGGAATTTCTTCACATGCACGTTCACGCCGGGGGTCGACGGCCATTCCGGCATATGATGCCCCCAAGGCTGGCTGAGGTTATAAATCTGCAGACCGGCCGCGTTCGCCGCCTGGGTCATGACGTCGGGATTGCTGACTTCATCCATCTCAGTTCTCCTCCGTGCCGGCGTCGATCCGGGCCTTGCCGGTCGGATCGGTCATGGCGACAAACCGCACCGGACAGGCATCGCCGTGCTTCCAGTTCCAGGGCGTCGCCAGCATGGTCGCCCGCTTGTTCAACAGGTCATCCACATCGCCGCCCACCTGTTCGATGGTCGGGATATTGGCGCCCAGCAAAATCTTATGGGCCGGGTTCCAATCGGGGAAGTCTTCGGTCGCGCTGCCGCCCGTGGCCTCCTCATACTTGGCGATGACCCTGTTCATCAACGGCCCGCCCCGGTGCTTGCCCAGCGAGGTCGCCAGCGGATGATCCACCTGCGGCGTATCCACGCCGACCAGTTTGACGCCCATGGACACCAGATACTCGGCCGCGTCCGGCGCGAGCCCCGGCGAGTCCCCGAAGTATTCCAGCGCGTCCGAATACTTGTGATGCCAGCCGGTGACGATGACCACAAAGTCGCCGGCCTGCACGCCTGGATCGGCCGCTTTCAGATCATCGGCGGTGACCATCTCCCACGGCCCCTTGGGGATCGACAGGATCACCCCGTTGCCGAACAGGCTGTCCAGCGGGATATCGGCGCAGCCGGCGCCCCCCTGGATCAGATGGACCGGCGCGTTCATGTGCGTGCCGGTGTGCATGACCATTTTCAAACGATGGGTCATCACGCCATGTTGTGCATGCTTGACCGAGCGGTACATGACCACATCGTCATTGCCGGGCAGGGACGGCGCCCCATGGCCCCAGACGTGGCTCAGCTCGTACATATTCAGACCGGAATACGGATCGGTGACAGCGTTCATTTTACCCCTGGTGTCCTCTGCTTCGTGTCGCATGTGTCGCGGCGTTTTGGCCGTTTTTCTTCTCCGCCGAAACTTACACCCACGGATGCCCAGGGTCCACCACCCCGGCGAAACCCGCAGACTTCCGGGGTGTGCAAAGCAAACGCAAGTCGCCGCGCATACGGGGACGCTTTTTCTTCATTTTCCCGGAAAACACGACCGGAATATTTGCTATAACAGCCGGGTAGGAGAGATACGCCCGGACTCCGGCCTAAACGGCTCGAGTCCGATTTTCGATAACTCTCTTACGGATTTCAACATTATGACAAAATCAAAACACCTCCGCCTCAAGGATGATGTGGGCGGCGACCGCGCGGTCGACGAGGAAGACACCCTCAATACCAAACACGCCCTGAAAAAGATCGGCTACTACGAAGAGCCCGAATACGGCATGACCGGCTATCCGGACCAGCAGATGCTGGACGGGATCGAGAAAGTGCAGGAAGACCGGGGCCTCACCCGGGACGGCATCATGAAGCCCGGCGGCGAGACTGAATGGGAAATCAACCGCATCGCCGACGAACAGGAATATGCTCAGAGAGAAGAGAAGAAGTTCATCCGCCCCGGCAACAAGAAAGGCCACATTGGCGATGTGGATGAGAAGGGGCACCTGAAGCACGTTACGAAAAAATCCCGCAGTACGGGAAGGCAACGGGGTCAGGATAGCGAACCTTCGAAGAAGAAAGATTTAATCCGACGTAAGCATCAATATGACTTCGACCGGCGGAACTTAGAACTTCTAGACGACTAAATTTTGATCTTAGGCTTAAAATTCGGTGGAATAACCTTCTTTGACAGGCACCAATTCCTGTCAAAGAAGGGGCCGTCATCTCTGAGGCGGTATTCAAGATACGAAGCAAGGGCTCGGCGCTCTTTTTTATTGCCGTGTTCGACGATTTTTGGGAATAGACCTTGGCACTCCCAAATTCTCCACATGTAGAACCCAAGTTCTGTTGTATATGCCTTTTTTTGTTCCTCAGTCGTAAAACGGGGCCGAGTCTCTCGCCATTTTTTCAGTACATCTTCGGTGTTTTCCTCGCTTCCTGCGGGATAGGAGATGGCGAAAAAGAGTAAAGTGAGGATCAAAGCTTTTTTACAACGCATTTATTCCATCCTATTCACAGAACAAAACGAAATTGGATCGCTTGGGGAAATACACCTTTGTACAATTGATCTTCGAGTCCCCCTCCACATACATTTCAGGCGCCAGAGCGCCTATCTTCGCACACCAGGCTGGATCAAATGGCGGCGTGCCGCCGTGCAACCTGTATTCCATGAAGTGGGCCAGCCAGTCGCGATATCCATACTCTGCTTTTTCGACGATGAGCGGGAGCTTACCCTGACACTCCCATACCCGGATGATAAAAACACCGGGAACATGATCAGATCCTGCAGAGGCATCTTCAACGGTCGCCGTGAAGAGAGTGGCGAGTAATACTATCGCCGTGCCCACAGATCGGAATCAAACAGCGTCCATATCTTTAAGCCGGCCGTTTGGGCTTGTAGTCCGGCGGCAAAATTTTATGGCGTAGGCACCAGCCCCGGTCAAAGGCCGGCACGTGTCCTTTGCGCTGTAAACTCAAAAATTTCGCCAGTTCCTTGCGATCCACCGTCGATCCGTTCCGGATTAGATCGGCAAGCTCGCCCCGGCACTCCCGTATACGCATCTGGTCGTGATGGGACGCGCGTACATCCGGCCTCTCTTTGCTTCCGGCCGGAACGGAGCCCACCACGGTCGTAAAAATAAACAGCGAAAAGAGAAACGTCCTACCCACACCTCACTCCGGCAGCCGTTCGTAGAAATTATAGAGATCATCCAAATAGACGCGCACGCTTCTCGGATAATCCTCCTTGATGGTGATTGCTTCGGCCCGATCAATCGCTCTGAGCGCGATGGTCCGCGACAGTGTTATCTTGAACTGCCGGACCGCCAACTTGCCGGCCTCGTGGCCGAAGGCGCCGGCAAGCATCGTATAGGCGATGGCTTCGACGTGTCCGTTTGGATGGGCAATCCTCCCGTCGCGAAGTTTGAGGGCCTGTTCAAACATCCGCGCGCCGGTGGGATTGGTCTCTGCCGCATGTAAGGGTCGGCAATCCGACACCATCAAGCAGAACACCGACAGGCTCATCACCATCAACAATCTTTTCATTTGCGCCATCGTCGTCCCAATCAGTGCAAAAAGAAGCAACTCTCATGCCATTTATGCACCGGCCAGAGGCCCGTTTTCGTGCCCTATCGTAAAATGATGATTAATGATGTGTATTAGTGTGTATTCTATTTGAATTGTTGCATTGCCGTGCGTATTATACACACCATGAATAGCCGGGATATTATCAAGCGTTTACAAGCAGAAGGCTGGTATCAGGTCGGGCAGAAAGGATCTCACGTGCAATTCAAGCACCCAACCAAGGCCGGGCGGGTGACCGTCCCCCACCCGAAACGGGACTTGCCCGCCGGCACATTGCGAAGCATCGAAAAACAAGCCGGCGTGACGCTGCGATAGGAGAGAGTGATGGACTATATCGCCTTACTGAGGAAAGACGCCGGCAGCGACTACGGCGTCGACTTTCCGGATTTCCCCGGCTGCGTCACCGCCGGCGCCGATCTGGATGACGCCAGGGAAATGGCCGTGGAGGCCCTGGGCCTGCATATCGCCGGCATGCTGGAAGACGGAGAGATATTGCCCGGCCCGTCATCCCTGAAAACCGTCATGGCCGACCCGCACAACCGGGATGCCGTGGCCTTCCTTATCTCCGTGCCCGAGGCGCGGGAGAAAGCGGTGCGGGTCAATATTACGCTGCCCGAATCCGTCCTCCATCGCGTGGATGCGAGAGCCGCCGAATTGGGGACGAACCGATCCGCCTATTTGCGGGACGTGGCCGTGAAGGATATGGAGTCAGCTTGAGGCTTCTCCCCTACCCGATCGCCACGCATTCAATCTCGATATCGAACGGCATCGGCCAGGCGCCGACGGTGACGAACGTGCGCGCCGGCGGGTCCTCGGCAAAGAATTCCCGGTAGACCCCGTTGATCTGGTGATAATAGCCGGCGTTCGCCGCATAAACTGTGGTCTTCACCACATTCGCGAGGCTGGAGCCGGCCGCTTCCAGGATAGTCTGGATATTCTCCAGGGATTTGCGGGTCTGGACGAGGATATCGCCCTGCACCAGCTCGCCGGTGTTGTAGTCCAGCGGCGGAATACCGGAGACGAATATAAAGTCCCCTGCCCGCGTCGCCATAGAGATCGGCACCAGCGGCTTGCCGTCTTCGCCCAGGGGTGTTTTCAGACCCGGTACTTTAATCACTTC
>JAYQGD010000106.1:0-7832 GCA_038140415.1 Rhodospirillaceae bacterium | reverse complement strand
AGGTCCTCGAGAAAGTCGAAATCGACACAGACGCCGCCAAGGAATGGGTGCGGGTCGAAACCGAGGAAAACACTGGCCAGGAAGGCGGCAGCCAAAAGGCGAAGGCGGTTATCGACGATCTCGTCAAATAGCCGATCCCGGCAGAGTTTCAAAAAAGGCGCCCTTATCCGGCGCCTTTTTTTATCCGCATTTGGAATAGGTGCAGCTGATGCAGGTGTCGCAGCCTTCTTGGCGCATCAGGCTGGCCTGTCCGCATTTCGGACATTGGCCGAGACGCGCGTCATTGGCGGACGGATCATCCTGAAGATTAACCACCTTGGGCAACGCTTGGGCCTCAGATTCCCGCAATTTCGCCGGATTGGGCAGGAAGCCGATATGGATCATGTGATCTTCCAGGACCTGACCGATCGCCGCCAACAGGGACGGCACGTACTTGCCCTCTACCCACTGCCCGCCGCGCGGATCAAAAACAGCCTTGAGTTCCTCCACCACGAAGGACACGTCACCGCCCCGGCGGAACACGGCCGAGATCATCCGGGTGAGCGCCACGGTCCAGGCATAGTGCTCGGTATTTTTGGAATTGATGAAGACCTCGAACGGCCGGCGGCGGCCATCCTGCACCACATCGTTGATGGTGATATAGAGCGCATGATCGCTCTCCGGCCACTGGACCTTATAGGTCGCGCCGTCCAGCGCTTCCGGCCGGTCAAGCGGACGTGTCAGATAGTGCAGATTGCCGGCGTCGCCGCTGTCCTTTGGTTTGGCGGTCGCGGCGGTGGCCGGTGAGGCCAGAGGTAATTCCTGCTGCGCGACCTTACTGTCTTTCGCCGGCTTGGTCTCCAGCACCACGCCCGTGACATCATTGGGACGATAGGTGGTGCAGCCTTTGCAGCCCAGATCATAGGCCTGCACATAGACGTTCTTGAATTCCTCGAAGCCGATCTCCTTCGGACAGTTGATGGTCTTGGAAATCGAACTGTCGATGTATTTCTGCATGGCCGCCTGCATCACCAGATGATCCCGGGGGCTCAACCCTTGGGCGTCGATGAAAGCCTCGGGCAGGGGAGCGGACTCGCCCTTCATGCGGCGGAACAACCGGTAAGCATAATCTGACACCGCTTCGTCCCGGCGGCTGCCGTCGGGCATCAGAACATGGCGGGTATAGTTGAAGCTGAACACCGGCTCCAACCCGGACGATACATTGTCGGCGAACAGCGAAATCGTCCCCGTCGGCGCGATTGAGGTAAGCAGCGCATTGCGGATGCCGTGCTCGGCGATGGCCTGTTTCACATCGTCGTCCAAACCGGCAACGCCGTCGCCCGCAAGATAGGCGTCCTTATCGAAGAGCGGAAACGCGCCTTTCTCTTTGGCGATTTCGACAGATGTCAGATAGGCCGCCCGTTGGATCGCTTTCATCCAGTTTTCGGTCAACTTCACCGCGCCGGCCGATCCGTAGCGTGCTCCGCACATGATCAGCGCATTCGCCAGCCCGGTGACGCCCAAGCCGATCCGCCGTTTGGATTTGGCTTCCAGGAGTTGGGCTTCCAACGGAAAGCGGGAGACATCGATCGTATTGTCCATCATCCGGACGGCGGTGGAGACAATGTCGGTTAGGGCGGCCATGTCCATGCCCGCGTTATCCGAGAACGGCTCTTCAACAAGCCGCGCCAGATTGACCGAGCCCAAAAGACAGGCCCCGTAGGGCGGCAAGGGCTGTTCCCCGCACGGGTTGGTGCCGTGAATAGTCTCGCAATAATTCAGCGGGTTCAGCCGGTTGATGCGGTCGATGAAGATGACGCCCGGTTCCGCATAGGCGTAGGTCGCCCGCATGATCTTGTCCCACAGGTCGCGGGCGGGCAGGCTTTTGTAGACGGTGCCGTCGAATTTCAGTTCCCAGACGGAATCTTCTTTTACCGCCTGCATGAAGGCGTCGGTGACCAGGACCGAAAGATTGAACATCCGCAACCGGCCGGGTTCGCTTTTCGCCTCGATGAAAGCTTCGACATCCGGATGATCGCAGCGGAGAACCGCCATCATCGCGCCTCGGCGGGACCCGGCGCTCATGATGGTGCGGCACATGGCGTCCCAGACATCCATAAAAGAGAGCGGGCCCGACGCATCCGCGCCGACACCCCGCACCGGCGCGCCTTTGGGGCGAAGGGTGGAGAAGTCGTATCCGATGCCCCCGCCCTGCTGCATGGTCAGCGCCGCCTCGCGGAGCGCGTCGAAGATGCCCGCCATATCGTCCGGGATATCGCCCATGACAAAGCAGTTAAACAGGGTGACGTCCCGGTCGGTGCCTGCGCCGGAGACAATGCGCCCGGCCGGCAGGAACTTGAAATCGTTCATGGCGTTGAAAAATCGCTCGGCCCAAAGTTCTGAATTCTCTTCAGGCACGGCCAGGGCGTCGGCCACGCGGCGGAACGTATCGGGGATGGTTTTATCCACCGGTTCACCGTCCAAGGACTTGTAACGGTACTTCATGTCCCAGATTTGCTGGGAAATGGCTGAAATCGAGGCCATTTTGGCACTTTTTCCTGTTTCCTGGTTAAAAACCGGCGCTTTTTTGCGTTGGTAGCACGGCATCGACCGGCAACCCATCCGGTATTCTCTTTATATAGTGATAGTAGGCGCGGATGGGAGTCCGGTCAACAAAAAGTTCTTGTTTTGTTTCCACCGGTTAAACACATAGTTATCATTGGGTTTAGGGGCATAACTCATTGATACAGCAGGTGTATTCTAGTTTTCCCCGGTATCCACCTCGGCGGCCTCGAGCTCTCGCGTGGCGGTCTCGATCCGGTCTTGCAGTTCGGCCATGAAAGCCCGACGGTCGAGTCCCTTCGGCATGGGCGGCAGGAACTTCAGGGTGACGGTGCCGGGCTTTTTCAAAAACGTGCGCCGGCCCCAAAATACGCCGGAATTCAGGGCGACCGGCACCACCGGCGCATCTGTCTGGTCGTAGAGCGCAAAGACGCCCGGGTGATACCGGCCGGTTTCCCCGACCGGCGTGCGGGTGCCTTCCGGGAAAATCACCACGGAGCGGCCATCCGAGAGAATGTCCGACGCCATGGCGATCATTTTGCGCATGGTGCTGGCTGCACCCTTGCGGTCGACGACCACATGCTGGCTTTTGTCCATATACCAGCCCCAAAACGGAATCTTACGGAGCTCGTCCTTCATGATGTAGGCGTTATTCTTATTCGCGTAGAGAAAGTACATGGTCTCCCATGCCGACTGATGTTTGACTGCGTAAATGACCGGCCGGTCGGGAATATTCTCCTCCCCCTCCAGCCTGTAGCGGAGCCCGATCAGGATACGCATCATCGGAAACATCAGCCTGGGCCAAAGGACAATGCCGGAGCGGAAGGTGTCCCGGGAAAACGGCATCAAGAGCCATAGCGTCAACAGCAGGAAGGCCGTCCAGCCGATAAAAAAGACATTAAAGACGGCGGAACGGACGGCCCTCATGCGCCGGCCACCGCATCAGCGAAAGATTGATAGGTTTGGCGCAGGGCGGACATGATGAACTTCATATATTCGCTCAGGATTAAATTCAATGTGCCCGGCCATAGCCACCAGGCATCCCGTTTGAACTGCTCGGGGAAAACAGCATGGGGAATGATCCGGACGCCCGGCATGACATGCTGAAACTCCATCATGCTGCGGGGTAGATGATAGTTTGCGGTCACCAGGCGGACCGACGAATAGCCTTCGCCTTCCAGCCAGGCCTTTGTTTCAATGGCGTTGCCCTCGGTGCTGATCGCGTCATATCCCAGCGCGACGCAGCACAGCAGCTCTTCCCGGTTCTGCTTGGAGAGTTCCAACAGCCGCTGCACATCGACGCCGCGATAGACGCCCGACACGAAAAGCTTCTTGGCTTTTTTCCGGGTCAGGAGGAGTAAGCCCTCATCTAACCGTTCACTGCCGCCGGTCAGCACGACGATGGCGTCGGTTTCGGTTACCCGGTCGCTCACCTCGGTCGGAATTTTATCGACAAAGGAAATCAGGCCCAGCACCAGAATGACCAGGATCAGGATTGCCAGCAGCGCCATACGGGACATCCGGGCGCCCCAATTGAGCTGATGTCGTGATGCGGCGGCCATGGCTACAGCATCTTGGCCAGAGAGCGGCTCACGGTAAACCGGGCGGTCACCATGGCGATAATCGCCACCGCCGGGATCAGGGCGCCGAGACTGATCCACCCGCTTAAGGGGAGAGACAGTTCCGGCAACAGGCCGCTGCCCAGCCGGCCCAAAGCGAGCCGCAGGAGAAACAAGACGGGCAAGGTCAGGATCACGCCGAAAAACCCGCCTTTAATCCCGAGCCAGAGGGCGCGGAGCGCAAACTGCCGGGCGATATAGGAATCTTTGGCCCCGACAAAATGCAGCACCGAGATGGTTTCCTGCTGCAGTCCCATGCCGGTCCGCGTCGTGAATACGACCGTGCCCATGGTCGCCAAGCCGATAAACAGCATAATGCCGGCGGCGATCAGCTCGGTCGAATTCAAGGCCCGGACCAGGGTCTGCAGCCAGGCGCCGTGATCATCCACGACCACGCCCGGGATCACCGGGGCCAAGGTATCGAATATCTGACGGTCGGTGATGGCGGAGGACCGGTCGACATGCACGTCGATCACGCGGGGCAGCGGCAGCTCCTGGTTCTGGGCGGCAAGCCCCAGCCAGGGGCGGAGAAGTTCTGAAATTTCTTCGGGCTTCACCGGCTTGGCGGCGATGACGCCGTCAATGTTTTGAATCAGCCGCAGGCTCTCTGCGACCCGCAGGTCGTCCGTCTCCGGTTTCTCGGTAACCGGTATTTGCACGGTCATCGTGTCCTGAACACCGGCCCCGAAATGGTTGGTGATGTCGTTCAGCAGGAATATGCCGGCGACGGCCAGGCCGGCCAGAAAAACCATGAAGGTGATAATCCAGGGTAGGAAGCGGCTGGATTCGTCCTTTTCGAAGGATATGCCGGAGCGCCGCAACATGTCAGGCGACGGTCCGGTTGTTTTGATCCGCCGCCAGACGTGGGGCGTCCTCCGGATCGCCGGGCAGCGGCGGGCGGTCCTGATCCGGTGCAGGCCGGCTTGACGGCTGCGGATTGCGGTGCAGAACGCTCAATTGGCCGCGCTCAAGGCGCAACACGTCATAGGTTGTGGCGCGAACGATGGCCTCGTTATGGGTCGCGATCACCACCGTCGTGCCCAGCCGGTTCAATTCCTCGAACAAGTGCATCAGCCGGGCGGCGATCTTGTCGTCGACGTTTCCGGTCGGTTCATCCGCCAGCAGAATCTTGGGCCGGGCGATCACCGCACGGGCGATGGCGACGCGCTGCTGCTGTCCGCCGGAAAGGGTCGGCGGCCGTGAACTCATATGGTCCTGCAGGCCCACCCAAGTCAGCAGTTCTTCCACATGCTTTCGAATTTCGGATTCACGAACCCCTGCCACCCGGAGCGGCAGGGCCACATTGTCGAAGGCGGTCAGGTGGTCGAGTAATCTGAACTCCTGAAAAACGACTCCGACTCGCCGGCGCAGAGCCGGCATGTCCTTCCGCGGCATGGTTGAGACGTCCCGGCCGAACAGGGAGATGAGGCCTCGGGTCGGCCGCCGCGCCAGATACATGAGTTGCAGCAGCGATGATTTGCCCGCGCCGGACGGGCCCATCAGAAAATGGAACGACCCGGTCTCGAGGGTGAAGGAAATATCCTGCAGTACCTCGGGTCCCAGTCCGTAACGGAGACCGACATTTTCGAATTGGACGACGTTGCTCATGCTCTCTAAAACGATCTCCGGCCGAGGCCTGATGGGTGCGATTCGATCAAGTCCGCGTTGCGGGCAGTGCGCAGGAATGGCGCGGATTTCCCTTATAGCCCCGCGGAACGGTTGCCCATATTAACTTCCTGGCAAGAAGATAACACTTATAAAGGGGCTAGCTTGCGTTGATTCTGGGAATTACCTATAAAGATCAATACTATAACTAGACTGGATGCCGATGTATATTTCCTGTCCGAATTGTTCGACGTCTTACAATGTTGACGGCGCGTCCATCGGCACCAGTGGCAGGACGGTGAAGTGTCACAATTGTGACCATAGCTGGCATCAAGTGCCTGTCGCCGCCCGCCCGCTTCGCCATCCCGATCCCATTCCACAATACGCACCGCCGCCGCCGCAATATGCCGCGCCGCCTTACTATGCGGCGCCGCCGCCGTATGGCTATCCCGGACAGCCGCCCTATCCCGGCCAGCCGGCGCCGCCCTATGGCGCACCGCCGCCCTATCCCGGACAGCCGCCGATGCCGCAAGAGCTGGAAGCTGCCGCGCCGATGCCGGAGCCGATGGCTGAACCTGATCCCATGCCGATGCCGGAGCCCGATCCGGAACCCGATCCCATGCCCATGCCGGAACCTGAACCGGATGACATGCCGATGCCGGAACCGGACGACGAGCCGGAGGATGACGGTGAGCTGCCGTCCGATGATGAACTGGCGGCCATGTTCGGTGATGACGATGAAGATGATGTCGGCAGCAGCTCTTTCACGCCGGACTCCGCCGAAGATTTGACGGAGCTGGATGAAGACGATTTGGATGATCTGGAAGATCCGGACCCGATCGAATCATTTACGCCGGAAGATGACGATGAATATGAGGATTACGACGACCTGGATCCGGACGATATTCCCGATCCCGATCCTATTCCCTCCGTTTATGCGGGCGTCGATGGCGAGGAGCAAAAGCGCAGCATTAAGGGCCTGATCATCTCATTGGTGATTGTCCTGCTGCTGGGCGGCTTGTTCGGCGGCGCGATTGTCATGCGGGAAACGGTGGTCGGCTTCTGGGGCGGCTCCAACAGCATCTTCACCATGATCGGCATGCGCGTGCCGCAGCCGGGCGATGGCCTGGATCTGCGGCTCACCAACCCGTCCCGCGATACGGTCGACGGCAAGGACGTGTTCCAGCATGACATCATTATTGAAAACATTTCCGAGGAAACTCAACCGATCCCGATTGTGATCTCCTCGCTTTTGGACGGCAACGGATTGCCGGTACAGGAATTGTCTGTGCCGCCGACCCAGCCGACCATCGAGCCCGGTAAATCGGTCAAGTACAAGGCGGAGTTCCTGGATGCGCCCGCCACCGGCCGGCGGTTCATCGCACGCTGGGGCAATCTTCCGGATGGTGCGGGGCAGCCCAAGCCCGCAAACTAGGTCCGGCGGTTCCGCCCTCATGAAGCTCAATCTCGGTTGCGGACGCCATAAACTCGACGGATACCTGAATGTCGACAGCCAGCCGTCGTGCGAACCGGATTTGCTGGCCGATCTGGAAACCTTTCCCTGGCCGTTCGACACCGGCAGCGCGGAAGAGGTGGTGCTCAGCCATGTGCTGGAGCATTTGGGCGAATCCAGCAAAGTCTATTTGGGGATCATCAAGGAACTTTACCGGGTATGCGCGCCGGACGGGATCGTCCGGATCGCCGTACCCCATCCCCGGCATGACGAATTTATCATCGATCCGACCCATGTGCGGCCGATCCTGCCGCCGCAGTTCGAGATGTATTCAAAGCGTCTCTGCGCCCAATGGAAGGCAGAGGGGCTGGCAAACACGCCGCTCGCCGATTATCTCGATGTGGATTTCGAGATTGAGGACGTGCAGTGGCTGCCCGACGACAAATGGCTGGTCAAGCTGAAGGCCGGCGAGATCGACTCGGCCACCCTCGCCGAAATGGCGCAGCACCAATACAATATCCTGAAGGAAATTCAGATCACGCTCAGAGCGGTGAAGTAGGGACGGGCCTAGATCGCCTACCGAGCTGGATCGGGAATTGCCAACCCATTTATAG
>JAYQGD010000105.1:0-7874 GCA_038140415.1 Rhodospirillaceae bacterium | reverse complement strand
TCCGTTTTCATTGCGGAACAACTCGGGATATGGTTTGAAGGAAATGGACAGAATGTTCAGATACTCCACAGGGAGCTGGATCAACCGGGCTGATGTCCCGGCCGGCGCCCGAAAAGGAATGGATGCATGATTGGATTGGTGATCGTCACGCACGGTCATTTGGCCGACGAACTGGTGAAAGCCATGGAACACGTGGTCGGTGACCAGGAAAACGTCGCCGCGATCAGCATCGGCCCCGATGATGACATGGATCATCGCCGCACCGATATTCTTCACGCCATAACCGCAGTCGATGCCGGCAAGGGTGTAGTCCTTCTCACCGATATGTTCGGCGGCACGCCCTCGAACCTCGCGATTTCCACCATGGACAGGGCCGACACGGAAGTGATCGCCGGCGTCAACCTGCCGATGCTGGTTAAGCTCGCCAGCGTCCGGGGAACTTGCGAGATGGCTGAGGCCATTGAGCTGGCGCAGGAAGCGGGCCGTAAGTATATCAATGTGGCCTCCAAGCTCCTGAATAAGGAGGCGAGCTAACCCCGCTTCCGCCGGTCAGGCTCCCGTTTATCTTTGCCCAACGCCACCCTCACCATTTTAAACAAACGCGGCCTCCATGCCCGGGCGGCGGCGAAATTCGTCCAGGTTGTGGGCCGGTTTGACGCTCATGTTTCGGTATCCAAGGACGGTCAAACGGTCACCGGCGACTCCATCATGGGACTCTTGATGCTGGCTGCGGCCACCGGCGATGTAATCGAGGTTTCCACCGACGGCAACGAGGCCGATCAGGCTCTCGCCGCGATCACCGATCTGGTGGCGGAAAAATTCGGCGAGGACTGAAACCGGGGCAAACCGTGGATTCCAGGCCTTGAAACTCGGCCTTTCCCCTGGTACATCCCGGCCAACGGACTACATCCCCCACAGAATTTTATTTGGAGAATGAGTAATGGACGCTCAAGTTGACTACAAAGTCGCGGATATCGGCCTCGCCGATTGGGGCCGCAAGGAAATCGCCATCGCCGAAACCGAAATGCCGGGCCTGATGGCGCTTCGCGAAGAGTATGGCGCCAGCAAACCGCTGGCCGGCGCGCGGATCGCGGGCTGCCTGCACATGACCATTCAAACGGCGGTGCTGATCGAAACCCTGACCGCGCTGGGCGCCTCGGTGCGCTGGAGCTCCTGCAACATTTTTTCGACCCAGGACCATGCGGCATCCGCCATCGCCGAGACCGGCGTACCGGTTTTCGCCTGGAAAGGTGAGACCGATGAGGAATTCTGGTGGTGCATCGATAAGACCATCGAAGGCCCCGACGGCTGGACCCCGAACATGATCCTGGACGACGGCGGCGATTTGACCCTGGTCATGCACGAAAAAACGCCGGAACTGCTGAAAGATGTTCGTGGCCTGTCCGAGGAAACCACCACAGGCGTGCACCGTCTCTACGAAATGGAGAAAGCGGGCAAGCTGATGGTCCCGGCCATCAACGTGAACGACAGTGTGACCAAGTCCAAGTTCGACAACCTCTACGGCTGCCGCGAAAGCCTGGTCGACGGCATCAAACGCGCCACCGACGTGATGGTCGCCGGCAAGATCGGCGTGGTCTGCGGCTACGGCGATGTGGGCAAAGGCTCCGCCGCCAGCCTGCGCAATCAGGGCGCCCGCGTCCTGGTGACCGAGATCGACCCGATCTGCGCGCTGCAGGCCTCCATGGAAGGCTATGAAGTTGTCACCATGGAAGACGCCGCCGCGATCGGCGATATCTTCGTGACCACCACCGGCAATATCGACGTCATCACCCTCGACCATATGCGGGAGATGAAGGACCGGGCCATCGTCTGCAACATCGGGCACTTTGACTCCGAAATCCAGATGGAAGCCTTGCGGAACTACAAATGGCACAACGTGAAGCCGCAGGTGGACGAGGTTGAGTTCCCCGACGGCAAGCGCTTGCTGGTTCTGGCCGAAGGCCGCCTGGTGAACCTGGGTTGCGCCACCGGACACCCGAGCTTCGTGATGAGCGCGTCCTTCACCAACCAGGTGCTGGCGCAGATCGAGCTCTGGAACCACCACGAAAACTACGAGAACAAAGTGTATGTGCTGCCGAAGCGCCTCGACGAAAAGGTCGCGCACCTGCACTTGGGCCGGCTTGGCGTAAAAATGACCAAGCTGACGGACGAGCAGGCCAAATACCTGGGCATGAGCCAGGAAGGCCCGTTCAAGCCGGAACATTATCGCTACTAAACTTCTCGTAGTTTTACCCTATCACGCACTCTTGTCGGGGGCCCGGCCCCCGACTAAGATTCCCGTGTGAGCGTCCTCGAACAGCCGATCGACCAGACCGACCTGCTCGACTGCCTTCCGGTGGCCGTGGCCGTGTTCGATGGGGATGTCCGGCTGGTATCCTATAACAGCGCCTATGTTTCCCTCTGGGGTCTTGCCGCTGAGTGGCTGGACGGCGCCCCATCTCTGGGCGCGATCCTCGACCAACTGCGCAACTCCAGACGGCTGCCCGAACAGGTGGACTACAATGTCTATCGGACGGCGGAGATCGCCAAGCTGACCCCGCCGGTCAACCGGGCCACGGACACGGTGCACCTGCCCGACGGGGCCAGCCTGATCGTCAGCATCGTCCCCTCACCTTCCGGCGGCAGCGTGGTCTGCTACCGGGACGCCACAGCCATGCTGGCGGCGGAGCGGGCGTTGAAGGAAGTCCAATCGGTTCAACGCACCACCCTGGATCACCTGCAGGACGGTATCGCCGTGTTCGATCCGGGCGGCATTTTACGCTACGCCAATGAAGCGTTTACGGCGCTCTGGATGTTCCCGGCGGACATCGCCCAACCGGGTTGGCGGCTCGGGGACTTTCTCGATGCGACACGCACTCTGCTGCCGGTTACGCCTGACTGGCCGGCCGTGCGTCAGCGCCTCACGGGACGATTGACCAGCCGCAAATCGGGCCGGGACCGGCTTCGTCTCAACGACGGGCGGGTTCTGGACGGTGGCCACATTCCCCTGCCCGACGGCGGCACGCTGCTGCATTACCGGGACGTGACCGACAGTGTGCGCATCGAAGACGAATTGAGAGAGGAATCCGAGACCGCCAGCGCCGAAAGCCGGCTCAAGTCGGCCTTCCTGGCGACGTTGTCTCATGAACTGAGGACGCCGCTGACCACCGTCTCGGGCTTCGCGGAACTTTTGGCCGGCGAGTATTTCGGTCCCCTCACGCCCCGCCAGCGGGAGTATGTGGACGGCATCACCGGGACGGCGCGGGCGATCAATGATCTGATTGCCGACACGATGGAACTCAGCGCCATTGAGGCCGGGCGGGCGGACTTGGCGCTGGAGAGCTTTGATCTTCACGCCGAACTGGTCAGTCTGCTGGCCGAGGCCGAGCACCGGGCGCGGGACAGGAAAATCACCCTCGCTTTCGATTGTCCGCCGGATATCGGCTGGCTCGCCGCCGACAAGGGCCGGATTCACCGCGCCCTCACCTATCTGATGAATAACGCCCTGATGCTGACAGGGTCGGGCGGCACAATTACGCTGGCCGCGGAACGGGTCCCGGAGCGGATCACCCTGACCGTCCGGGACACCGGCGCCGGCCTGCCCAAGGAAGACCTGGCCGCTCTCGACGAAGGGCTGACCACCGCCGAAGATCGGCCGCTGAGCGCCGGGCTTGGTCTATTGGTGGTGAAGCGCATTTGCGAATTCCATGACGGCGCGTTCGAGATCGAGTCACGGCTCAACCGGGGCACCACCGCCCGGATACGTCTACCTTCGGCAGCCGGGGACGCCCCATGACGGCGGGCGGTTCCTCGAGCCTGAGCTTTAACTGCGCTACCGAGGCGGAAACGGAGGCGTTGGCCCGTCGCCTCGCGCCATTAGCCCAAGCCGGCGATGTGATCGCGCTGTCAGGTGATTTGGGGGCCGGCAAGACGGTGTTCGCCCGCGGCTTTATCCAAACCCTGACCGGCGCCATCGAAGTGCCGAGCCCGACCTTCACCCTGGTGCAAACCTATGAGGCCGCAGACGCGGAGATTTATCATTTCGATCTCTACCGGCTGGAGACGCCGGAAGACGCGTTGGAGCTGGGAATCGACGACGCCTTTGCAGACGGCATTTCCCTGATCGAGTGGCCGGAGAATTTGGGACCCTATCTGCCGCGGGGGGGCTTGCGTGTGCAGATTGACCAATCGGCGGATGACACGGCCCGGCGAATCACTTTAGATGGGAGCGAAACTTGGGCCGGCCGGTTGGCCGGGCTTTGACGGAAGGAGCCGGTCGTGGACCGTTCCACCTTGATAGAGACATTTCTGGAGCATGCGGGCTGGCAAGGCGCGGACCGCCGCCCCTTGGCCGGTGACGCGTCGTTCCGCCGTTATGATCGGGTGCACCTAGGCGGCAAGACCGCCGTGTTGATGGACGCCCCGCCGCCCCAGGAAGATGTCCGGCCCTTTATCACCATGACCAACCATTTGCGTGGCCTGGGCTACAGCGCACCGGAACTTCTGCACGAAGATACGGAAAACGGTTTTCTGCTGCTGGAGGATTTGGGCTACGGCACCTTCACCAATGCGCTGGCGGCCGGCGCGGACGAGGCGGAACTCTATGAGTTCGCGACGGACGTCCTCATTGATCTGCATCGCCGGCCCGCCGGCGACGCGATCCCCGCCGGTATCCCGGCCTATGACGAGAAGCGGCTCGTGGACGAGGTATTTCTGCTGACCGACTGGTATCTGCCGAGCCTCACCGGGCAAGAGACGCCGGCTGAGGTGAGAGCGGCGTATGAGGATATTTGGCGGGCAGCGCTTAAAGTATGTAGCGGTATCCCGGCGACCCTGGTCATGCGGGATTTTCATGCGGACAATCTATTGTGGCTGCCGGACCGGGACGGCGTCGCCGCCTGCGGGCTGTTGGACTACCAGGACGCGGTGGCGGGACCGCCGGCCTATGATCTGATGTCGCTTTTGGAAGATGCCCGCCGGGACTTGGCGCCGGGTCTGGCGGACAGGATGATCGCGCGCTATCTGGCCGCCGTGCCTGATGTGGACCGGGACACATTCATGACCGGCTACAAAATCCTGGCGGCCCAACGACACTGTAAGGTCATCGGGATCTTCACCCGGCTATTGGTGCGCGACGGCAAGCCCGACTACCTGGTGCACATTCCACGTGTGTGGCAGTTGCTGGACGAGGCCTGCGCCTTGCCGGAACTGGCGCCTTTGGCAAAGTGGATCAGCGAGCACGCGCCGGCGGACAAACGGCAAACTTCGCCGGAGCTTGAACCCGCATGAGCACTAGCGCCCCAAAATCCGCCATGATCCTGGCGGCGGGACTGGGTCTCCGCATGCGGCCGATTACGGACAAGACGCCGAAGCCGCTGATCACGGTGGATGACCGGACCCTGCTGGATTACAGCCTGGATCACCTGGTTCAGGCCGGTGTGGAGACGGCGATCATCAACACCCATCACCTGGCCGATCAGATTGAGCAGCATGTCAAAAGCCGCAAGGACATTGAAATTGTTCTGTCTCCCGAAACCGACGCGCCTTTGGAAACCGGCGGCGGCGTGAAACTGGCGCTCAAGCATTTGGGAGACGAGCCGTTCTACGTCATCAACGGCGATGCATTGTGGCTGGACGGCACCCGGCCGGCGCTGACTCGGCTGGCGGGGCGCTGGAATCCGGACGAGATGGACGCCCTGTTACTCCTGCATTCAACGGTGGAGGCATACGGTTATGAAGGCCGGGGTGATTTTCTGGCCGATCCGATGGGACAGTTGATCCGCCGGCCGGAACGGGAAGTCTCCCCCTACCTGTTCGCCGGGGTACAGATTTTAACCCCGGGGCTGTTCGACAACACGCCGGAGGGTAAGTTCTCCCTCAATATTATTTATGACAAGGCGATCGAGGCGGAGCGGCTCTATGGCCTGGTCCATGATGGAGAGTGGTTCCACATCGGCACGCCGGACGGGCTCGACCAGGCCGAGGATTATTTCCGCGAGCGCTATCCCGGCAATCGCCGCCGCCGGTAGACCCAATCGGCATGACCGAAAAAACCGTCTATACCATCCCGCCCAACACGCCCTTCGTGGACGCCCTGGCGGACGGGCTGATGGCGCGGACCGGGGGTGATCCCGCCGCCCTGATGGACTACACGGTTCTGCTGCCGACCCGGCGCGCCGTGCGCAGCCTGCGCGAAGCGTTCCTGAGACTCTCGGGCGGCAAGCCCTTGCTTTTGCCCCGGCTTTATCCCCTGGGCGATCTCGACGAAGACGAACTGGCGATCGCTGCGGGCAGCGATGGGGCCCATGTGGACGCTGCGGAATTGCCCCCGGCCATCGGTGGGCTGAAGCGGCAGTTGCTGCTGACCAGGATGGTGCAGAAATTTGAACAAGGCCAGGCAGGAACCGATCAGGCCGCCCAACTGGCCCGGGAACTGGGGCGGCTGTTGGATCAGGTGCAGACCGAGCGGCTGTCATTTGACGGGCTCGAAAATCTGGTGCCGGAGGATTTCGCCGAGCATTGGCAACTCACCCTGGATTTCCTGAAAATCCTCACCGATACCTGGCCGGCTATCCTGGAAGAACAAAGCGCCCTGGACGCGGTGGACCGGCGCAACCGATTATTGGAACGCCAAACCCGGCTCTGGGCCGAGCATCCGCCGGCCGGGCCCATCATCGCCGCCGGTTCGACGGGTAGCATTCCCGCAACCGCCGATCTGTTGACCCTGGTCGCCGGCTTGCCCAACAGCGCCGTGGTGCTGCCGGGGCTCGACACGTCTTTGGATGAGGACGACGCCAAGGGGTTGGACGAGGCTCATCCTCAGTACGGTATGGTGCACCTCGTGCATCAAATGGGGCTATCCGTCAGCGACGTGGCTCTTTGGGAGTCCAGTTTGGTCAAGCCGGTGAACCCGCGGGTGGAGTTGCTGCACCGGGTGATGAGCCCGGCGGCGGCAACGGATCGCTGGCGGGACGAAGATGCGCCCGGTGAGGCGGCATTGGCCGGCCTGTCAGTTGCCGACTTCGGCAGCCCGGAAGAGGAATCCCTGGCCATCGCCCTGATGATGCGCCAATCCCTGGAGAGCCCGGAGCGCACCGCCGCGCTGGTGACCCCCGACCGCTCCCTCGCCCGGCGGGTGGCGGCGGAGCTGCGCCGTTGGGACATTGATATTGATGATTCCGCCGGCCAGCCGTTGGCCAACACGCCGCCGGGCGCGTTTCTCAAACTGACAGCCGAGGCGGTCGCCGATGAGTTCTCGCCGCTCTCTTTGCTGGCGTTGTTCAAGCATCCCCTGGCCGCAGGGGGGCAGACGCCGGCGGCCCTCCGCGATTGGGTCCGGGCCTTGGAGATCGCGGCGCTGCGCGGGCCCCGGCCGGAAGCCGGCTTGGAGGGGCTGAAAAAGGCGCTCACCAAAGAACAGCATCAGCCTCTGATCCCTTTGCTGGAAACGCTGGCGGCGGCGGCGCCCTTCGCCGCGCTGATGACGGAAGACAGTGTCGCGCTCACTGATCTTGTCGCTTCCCACATCACGTTTGCCGAAGCCATGGCGGCGGATGATCAAGCCGCCGGGCCGGACCGGCTGTGGCGCGGCGAAGACGGCGAGGCCGCCGCCAACTTCGCGACCGAACTGATCGAGGCAGCGGGCAATCTGGGCGACATGCCGCCCGGCGACTATCCGGCGCTTTTGGAAACCCTGATGTCGGGCCGGGCCGTCCGGCCCCGCTATGGCCGGCATCCTCGGTTGAATATCTGGGGGCTGCTGGAAGCCCGGCTGCAACATGCGGACCTGATTATCCTTGGCGGACTGAATGAGCGCACCTGGCCGCCGGACACCCAATCCGATCCGTGGATGAGCCGGCCCATGCGTCAGCGCT
>JAYQGD010000104.1:0-8094 GCA_038140415.1 Rhodospirillaceae bacterium | reverse complement strand
TATTGTCCGGGGTCGCCATCACCGTGAAAAACAGATTGAGTTCCTTGATGGTGCCAGCCTGACCGGCCGCTTCCACATAGTCGCCCACCTTGAACGGCCGGAACAAGAGCAGCATGACCCCGGCGGCGACGTTGCTGAGGGTGCCCTGCAACGCCAGACCGATGGCCAGACCCGCCGCGCCCAGAACCGTGATCAGGCTGGCGGTCTGTACGCCGAACTGACCAAGCACCGCGATGACCGTAATCACAATCAGGGAATAACGGACAAAGCTCGCGAAAAAATGGGTAAGCGTGGTGTCGATCTTGTCCTGTTTCGCCAGCATCCTGCCAACGAAGGCGCCGGCACGGCCCGAAATCCAAAAGCCGATGATCAGAATGGCGATTGCGCCCAGGATATCGAGACCGTAAGTGGTCATGATTTCGATGATCTGGTTGATGACCGGTTCCAATTGTTTTTGTAGCTCGTTTGTCTGCTGGTTCATGTTTACCCCATCATGTCTTTCGTGGTGATTCACCCACGCCTGCAGAGCATATTCCTTAAAAGATGCTGGGCAATCGGAAAATTATACTCATAATTAAAACGAGGATTCATGCGGCGGGGAGGCGGCAATGCGCACCAACGAACCAATCATCGAATGGCCCAAGGAGGGTGTTCGCCGGGTTCCCTTCAAGCTTTATACGAGCCCGGAAATTTACGCCAAAGAGACCCACGCCCTGTTCCGGGGGCCGGTTTGGCACTTCCTGGCGCTGGAAGTGGAGCTTCCCGACAACGGGGACTTCAAGAACACGTTCGTCGGTGAAATTCCGATCATCGTGGTCCGCGACAAGACCGGCGAGATCAACGCCATGGTCAACCGCTGCACCCATAAGGGCGCACTGGTCTGCCATGAAAAGAAAGGCAACAAGCCGGTCTTCACCTGCCCCTACCACAATTGGTCATTCGATCAGTCCGGCAAACTGGTAGGTGTGGCTTTCCGCAACGGAGTCAAGGGCGTCGGCGGCATGCCGGACACCTTTAAGATCGAAGATCACGGGTTGGAGCCGCTGCGCATTGCGATCTACAACGGGCTGATCTTCGGCACATTCTCCGATGAGACCCCGGATATCGAAACCTATCTCGGCCCGGAAGCGCGCCAGTTCATCGACCGGGTGTTCAACCGGCCGATCAAGATTCTCGGCCAGTACAGTCAGGGCCTCCGCAACAACTGGAAGCTGATGATGGAGAACACCCGGGATACCTATCACGCCGGTATCCTGCATCTGTTCTTCAATACGTTCGGCCTCAACCGCCTGTCGATGGAGGGTGGTATCGTGATGAGCAACGAGGGCCGCCATCACGTGAGCTATTCCAAGCTGCTCACCGACGATGTGACCGGCTCCGACTACGAAGACAATAAGCTGCCGAACATGCGGAAGGGATTGCAACTCTCCGACCCGTCAGTCGGCACTTACCGGCCGGAATTCGAGGACGGTATTACCCTGCAGATTCAGACCATCTTCCCGACCTTCCTGATCCAGCAAATTCAAAATTGCCTGGGCATCCGCCAATTGATTCCGCGGGGCCTCGATAAGGCGGAGCTGATCTGGACCCTGTTCGGCTATGAAGACGACGACGAAGAAATGACCCAAACCCGAATCAAACAGAGCAATTTGGTGGGCCCGGCCGGGTTTGTGTCTCTGGAAGACGGCGCCGTGCTGGATTTCGTGCAGCGCTCGCTCCGCGAAAGCCCGGAAGACTCCTCCGTGGTCGAGCTCGGTGATGAGACCGATTACACCACCACCAAACACCGGGTGACCGAGACCGCCGTCCGCGCTTATTGGGATCACTACCGGGATCTGATGGGGCTGTAGGCATATGAGTACCCGCGAGCTTGTTGAGGACCTGCAGCGCCGCTACGTGACGCAAATCGATGACGGGGAGTTGGAAGGCTGGCCGGAATTCTTTACCGAGGACGGCCACTACCAGATCATTTCCAAGGAAGCGCTGGACGCCGGCCAGGTGATCGGCTTTTACGTCTGCACCGGCAAGGGCATGCTGGCGGATCGGATTCTGACGCTGCGCAAGACCGCCATCTACGAGCCCCAGTCCTACCGGCATATGATCAGCGCGACCATGATCGAGGATGAAAGCGGCGGCGTCATCACCGCCAGCACCAATTTCATGGTGGTGCGCACCACCCAGGACGGCGACATGACCGTGTTTTCCGCCGGCCGCTACCGGGACACGATCGTCATGGACAATGGCGAGCCCCGCTTTAAGGAAAAGCTGGTGGTCACCGATTCCAATAAAATGGATACGCTGCTGGCGATCCCGATTTAAAGATTGAGGATTGCGGGCTAGCTGCCGTTCATGCTTTTGCGGAACGGGTGCGCCGGGTAGGTGCCGAGGATGCGCACCTCGTGGGAGAAGAACTCCAACTCCTCCAGGGCGAACCTCAATCCCCGATCCTCGGGGTGGCCGTCCACTTCCGCATAGAACTGGGCCGCGACGAAGCCGCCATCAACCAGATAGCTTTCCAGCTTGGTCATGTTGACCCCGTTGGTGGCGAAGCCGCCGAGCGACTTGTAGAGCGCCGCCGGCACGTTGCGCACCCGGAAGATGAAGCTGGTCATCAGCTCGCCGTCGTCCGGGCTGACCTTGGCCGGTTCGGTCGACATCTGCAGAAAGCGGGTCGTGTTGTGTTCCGCATCCTCGATATTCGCGGCCAGGGACTCGAGGCCGTAAATCTCCCCGGCCAGACCGGTGGCGATGGCGGCATGCTGTTTTTCCCCGCGCTCGGCGATGTCCCGGGCGGCGGCGGCGGTGTCCACATGAACGACCGGCGTGATCCCGTGTTCCTGGATAAAGTTCCGGCACTGGTTCAGGGCGTGCACATGGCTGCGCACATGGGTCAGTTCCTCAAGCTTGGTGCCTTTCACGGCCAGCAAGTGATGCTCCACCCGTTGAAAATGCTCGCCGATGATGAACAGACCGGATTCGGGCAACAGATGGTGAATATCCGCCACCCGGCCGGCCACCGAATTATCGATGGGAATCATGGCGAACGCGGCCTTGCCGTCCCGCACCGCCGCGAACGTATCCTCGAACGACGTACAGGGCAGGGTTTCCATACCCGGCCGGACGGTCCGGCAGGCAATGTCCGAATTGGCGCCTGTTTCACCTTGAAAGGCGATGATGTTCGAGCTGTCGGTCATGTAAAATTGGTCCGCATCAGAGAGACGTATGAAAATTTAGGCTTGAAACGTTGGTTCCTATATACATTTTATGACGCTTCATCTATACCCTGATCACCGAAACCCGGAAATCGGGGATCAAACCGAGATTCAAGAGCACAATCGCGCGGGCGCGCGAAATTACGTAAAGAGGGCCGTTCCATGTGGAGTATGAACACCAATAAATATCTTGGCGGACTGGTTGTCGTCGCCTGGCTGCTGTTTATCGTCAATGTTGTCGGCGACAAAGTCATTCCTCCGATGGAGCCCGTCGCCTCGGCTGAGGCCGCTGCCGGCGCCCCGGCCGCCGCGCCTGCCGAGAAAGAAGAGCCTGAACAGCCCCTGCCGGTCTTGCTGGCCAGCGCCGATGCAGACAAGGGCGCCAAGGTCGCCAAGAAATGCATCGCCTGCCACACTTTTGAAAAGGGCGATAAAAACAAGGTCGGCCCGAACCTTTATGGGGTGGTTGGCGGCGACCGTGCGGCGGTCGCCGGCTTTAACTATTCCGGCGCCCTCAAGGATATGGGTGGCAAATGGTCATTCGCCGATCTGAACGCGTTCCTGAAAAAGCCCAAGGATTTCGTCAAAGGCACCAAAATGTCCTTTGCCGGTCTCCGCAGTGGCAGCGACCGCGCCGCGGTCATCCTGTATATGCGGTCTTTTGCGGACTCGCCTGCCGCGCTGCCGCAATAATCTGATTGTCTCCCGATAGCCTTAGGGACTACGTCGCGCTGGCCGAACGGCTGGCGGAGACGGCGCGACCCATTATCCGAGGCTATTTCCGGGCCGACGCGCAACTGACCTTCAAGGCCGATCAAAGTCCGGTCACCGCCGCCGATAAGGAGGCGGAAGCCGCCATGCGCGCCGTCATCGAGGCGGAACAGCCGGATCACGGCATCCTCGGCGAGGAAGAGGTCGGCGTTCGCGAAGATGCGGAGTACCTATGGGTGCTTGATCCCATCGACGGGACCAAGAATTTTGCCTCCGGCTCCTATCAGTTCGGCACCCTGATTGCGCTGGTTCATCGGGGAACACCGGTCATCGGCGTGATTGATCAGCCGATGCTGGACGAGCGTTGGATCGGCATTGCCGGTGATGCCACCCGATTTAACGGCGCGCCGGCCTCGACACGTGAATGCGCGGCTCTCAGCGACGCCTGGATGTATTCCACAACGCCCGACATGTTCGTCGGTGTCAACGAGGCCAGGTTCAAGAACCTGTCGGGCAATGTCAAACACGCGCTCTTCGGCACGGATTGCTACGGCTACGGCCTGCTCGCCGGCGGTTATACGGATATTGTCTGTGAGGCGCAGATGAACTTGTGGGACTATATGGCGCATATCCCGATCATCGAAGGCGCCGGCGGCAAAATCACCGACTGGTCCGGGGCGCCGTTGACGTTAGAGTCCGACGGGACAGTGCTGGCGGCGGGCGACGCGGATATTCACGCGGCGGCGGTGCAGGCGCTGAACGGCTAAATTTCCTCTCACGAGAGGGTGAGCAGACCATTTCTTGGCGTTTCAGGGGTTGAACCGCACACGCTGTAGACCACAATAATAGACAAAGACGATAGCGCTAATTCGGCTAGGGAGACCGCTCATGGAGCGACAACGGAAAATTGGATCCATTTTTGCCATCGGCCTTGCCGCGGCAGCGATGCTGGCGGCAGCACCTGTGACAGCCCAAGACGTAAAACCGCGCCACGGCGTCGCCATGCATGGCTCACCGAAATATGGCCCGGACTTCAAGCATTTTGATTACGTCAATCCGAACGCGCCCAAGGGCGGGAACCTGCGGCTTCATGCGCTGCGGACGTTCAGCACGTTTAACCCCTATACGCTGAAGGGCGATCCGGGGGCGGGGCTGGGCAATCTTTTCGAATCCCTAATGGTTGGCCCGGAAGATGAAGCCTTTTCGGAATACGGTCTCCTGGCCGAAACCATGGAAATGCCGGAGGACCGGAGCTGGGTCGCGTTCACGCTCCGCAAGGAAGCCCGCTGGCATGATGGTAAGCCGGTCACCGTGGAAGATGTGATTTGGAGTCTTGAAACCCTGCGCACCAAGGGCCGCCCGTTTTTCCGCTTCTACTACCGGGATGTGACCAAGGCGGAGAAAGTGGGTGAACGGAAGGTCAAGTTCACCTTCGGTAAAACCGTCAACTTGGAACTGCCGCTGATCATGGGTCAGTTGCCCATCCTGCCGAAACATTATTGGGCCGACCGGGATTTCGAAGCCACGACGCTGGACCCGCCCATCGGCAGCGGTCCCTATAAAATCAAATCCTTCGAGCCCGGCCGGTCGATTACCTATGAGCGGGTGAAGGATTATTGGGGCGAGAAAGTTCCGGTGAACGTGGGCCGCCATAATGTGGATGAAATTCGCTACGACTATTACCGGGACGCCACGGTGGCCCTGGAAGCCTTTAAAGCCGGCGACTACGATTTCCGCATGGAAAACACCTCGAAGGTTTGGGCGACCGGCTATGACAGTCCGGCGTTCAAAGACGGCCTGTATAAGAAAGAAAACATCCGCCATGAGAATGCGACCGGCATGCAGGGTTTTATTTTCAACACCCGCCGGGACTTTTTCAAAGACCCGCTGGTCCGCAAGGCGCTGGCCTATGCCTTTGATTTCGAATGGACCAACAAAAATCTGTTCTATGGCCAGTACGCGCGGACCACGAGCTACTTTTCAAATTCGGAGCTGGCGTCAACCGGCCTGCCGTCGCCGGAAGAGCTGAAAATTCTCAATCCGTTTAAGGACAAACTGCCGCCGGAGGTATTCACCCAGACCTATCAGCCGCCGTCTAACGACGGCTCGGGCCGCATCCGCAAACAACTGCGGACGGCGTTGAAGCTGCTGCGCGAGGCCGGCTGGCAGATCAAAGATAAGAAGCTGGTCAACGCCAAAACCGGCAAGCCGTTCGAGTTTGAGATCCTGCTGATCACGCCGGCGTTCGAGCGGATTGTGCTGCCCTTTGCCAAGAACCTGGAGCGGCTGGGGATCAAAGCTAGCGTGCGGACGGTCGATACGGCCCAGTACCGCAAACGCACCGACGACTATGATTTCGATATGGTGGTCTCAGGGTTCGGCCAGTCTCTGTCGCCCGGCAACGAACAGCGCGACTATTGGGGCAGCGATGCCGCCGCCCGGCCCGGCAGCCGGAACCTGATAGGCATTAAGAACCCGGTGATCGACAAACTTGTTGAGCTGATCGTCGCCGCCCCGGACCGGGAGAGCCTGATCATCCGCACCCGGGCGCTGGACCGTGTGCTGCTGTGGAACCATTTTGTCATCCCGCACTGGCACATCCGGGATTTCCGCATCGCCTATTGGGACAAATTCGGCCGGCCTCAGAAAACGCCTGCCTACGGGATCGGCTTCGATGCCTGGTGGGTTGATCAAAAAAAGGCCGGCGCCCTGGCGTCTAAATTGGCCAGCGGGACAAAAAGTTCCCAATAGTGGACCGTCTCATGGTATGCCGATGGCTATCTGCCACGTAATCTAAGAGCCGCCGGACAATGCTAGCCTATATCATCCGCCGACTGCTGTTCGTCGTTCCGACGCTCTTTGTCATTATTCTGCTGAATTTTGTGATCATTCAGTTTGCGCCCGGCGGCCCGGTAGAACAGACGCTGGCGGAACTCCAAGGCACGGCGGTTGATGCGACCGCCAGGGTCAGCGGCAGCTCCCAAGGCGAGACCGTCGCGCAAGCCCCCACGCCGTCGGGTCAGCCGGGCGGCGGTCCGTCGAGCAAGTATCGCGGCGCCCGCGGGCTGGACCCGGAACTCATCAAGGAAATCGAGAAGCTCTACGGCTTTGATAAGCCGGCCTACGAACGTTTTTTCATCATGGTGAAGAACTATCTGCAGTTTGATTTGGGCGAGAGTTTCTTTCGCGACCGGAGCGTGGTCGATCTGGTCATCGATAAGCTACCGGTGTCAATTTCCCTCGGCCTCTGGACGACCTTGCTCACCTATCTGATTTCCATTCCCTTGGGGATTGCCAAGAGCGTCCGGGACGGCACCCGGTTCGATGTCTGGACCAGCGCCGTGGTGATCGTCGGCAATGCCATCCCCGGCTTCCTGTTTGCCATTCTGCTGGTGGTGTTGTTTGCCGGCGGCAGTTTTTGGGACCTCTTCCCGCTCCGAGGACTGGTCTCACCCAACTGGGATGAGTTGAGCACCTTCGGCAAGATCACCGACTATCTCTGGCACATGGTGCTGCCCATCTTGGCTCTGGTCATCGGCAGCTTTGCCGGGCTGACCATGCTGACCAAGAATTCCTTTCTGGAAGAGATCAACAAACAGTATGTCATCACGGCCCGGTCCAAGGGCCTCACCGAAAACCGGGTGCTCTATGGACATGTGTTCCGCAACGCCATGCTGATCGTGATCGCCGGTTTCCCGTCGGCTTTTATCAGCATCCTGTTCACCGGGTCCATGCTGGTGGAGATTATCTTCTCTCTCGACGGGCTGGGCCTGCTTGGGTTTGAGGCGCTCATCAACCGGGATTATCCGATTGTCTTCGGTACGCTGTACGTCTTTACCCTGTTGGGGCTCCTGTTGGGCATCATCGGCGACATCGCCTATCACATCGTCGATCCCCGGATCGATTTCGAAGCGCGGGAGGTGTAGGCGATGGCGGCGGACCGACTCTTCGGCATGCATATCACGCCCATCAACCGGCGGCGGATTGAAAATTTCAAGGCCAACACGCGGGGGCACTGGTCCTTGTGGATTTTCCTGATCCTGTTCTTCGTCAGCCTGTTTTCCGAATTTATCGCCAACGATAAGCCGATCCTGATCGGCTATGATGGCGGTTTATATGTCCCGGTTCTCATCTCCTACCCGGAAACCACCTTTGGCGGCGACTTCCCGAC
>JAYQGD010000103.1:0-8095 GCA_038140415.1 Rhodospirillaceae bacterium | reverse complement strand
ATATATTGTAGGTGTTTAGGCCCCATATGGGTACATACAGGGGGTTTTGGGGGAAGCCGGCCAGACGAGAATTCTCGGTAATTTTCGGCAAAAAACCGGCCTCGCCGGCCAAATTTGGCGAATTTTCGGCCATTTTACCGCGCATTTGCCAACACGCGGGATCATGCCGGAACGCTTTTGGACCGCCAAAATCTTGTGTGTCGCCGCCTTAAATAGGGCCCGAACATCGCCGGTTTCCAAACGGGGTACGGCTTTGGGAGTTGATCCCGGACCGTTGTTTGGAAGCCCGGCAAACCCGGTGAGTTGTGCCGGCCATTGACTGCTCTGAGCAAAAAATACGGAGGCCAAACGTGCTTGATTCAATACAAACAACAAAAGGTCCGCAGGTCGAAACAGATAAGTCCCGTGACGACAAATTGACCGATTTCGGCAAGGCGACCTTGGAAGACCGTTATCTCCTGCCCGGCGAGGATTTTCAGGATCTGTTTGCCCGCGTCGCCAGCACCTACGGCGATGGTGATGAACATGCTCAGCGCATCTACGACTATCTCAGTAATCAGTGGTTCATGGCGGCAACGCCCGTCCTGTCCAACGGCGGCGCCGAACGCGGCCTGCCCATTTCCTGCTTCTTGAACGAGAGCACCGACAGTCTGGACGGTATTGTCGGGCTCTGGACGGAAAATGTCTGGCTCGCGTCTTCCGGCGGCGGCATCGGGTCTTATTGGGGCAATCTGCGCTCCATCGGCGAGAAAGTCGGTGTGTCCGGCAAGACCTCCGGCGTCATCCCGTTCATCCGGGTGATGGACTCTCTGACCCTGGCCATCAGCCAAGGCTCGCTGCGGCGAGGGTCGGCCGCGGTCTATCTGCCGGTCACCCATCCCGAGATCGAGGAGTTTATCGAAATCCGCCGGCCCACCGGCGGCGATCCCAACCGCAAGGCGCCAAATCTGCATCACGGGGTGCTGGTCTCAGATGCGTTCATGCGGGCCGTGGTCAATGACGAGGAATGGGCGCTGCTGTCGCCCAAGGATCTGGCGCCGATCCGCAAGGTGAACGCCCGTGATCTGTGGATCCGAATTCTCACCGCCCGGGTCGAGGTGGGCGAGCCTTATATCGTTTTCTCCGATCAGGTGAACCGGAACCTGCCCGAGCATCAGAAACTGGCCGGGCTGCAGGTAAAGACCTCGAACCTCTGCAGCGAGATTACGCTCCCCACGGGCATCGATCATTTGGGCAACGAGCGCACCGCCGTTTGCTGCCTGTCGTCGCTTAATCTTGAGACGTTCAACGAATGGCAGGATCACCCGACCTTCATCGAAGACGTCATGCGGTTCCTGGACAACGTGCTGCAGGACTTCATCGACAATGCGCCGGACAGCATGTCCCGCGCAAAATACTCCGCCACGCGGGAACGCTCCGTCGGGCTCGGCGTGATGGGTCTGCATTCCTTCTTCCAGGCCAATAATGTGCCGTTCGAATCAGCCATGGCCAAAGCCTGGAACCTCAAAATCTTCCGCCACATCAAGGCCGGCGTCGACGCTGCCTCGCAGGTGCTGGCGGACGAACGGGGCGCCTGCCCGGATGCCGAGGATTACGGCATCAAGGAGCGGTTCTCCAACAAGACGGCCATCGCGCCAACCGCCAGCATTTCCATCATCTGCGGCGGCGCCTCGCCGGGGATCGAGCCGATCAGCGGCAACAGCTACACCCACAAGACCCTGTCCGGTTCCTTCAACGTCCGCAACAAGTACCTGAAAAAACTGCTGGCGGAGAAAGGCGAAGACTCGGAAGAGACCTGGACCTCAATCACCGTCAATCAAGGCTCGGTCCAGCATCTGGACTTCCTGACCGATGACGAGAAGGCCGTGTTCAAAACCGCGTTTGAGTTGGATCAGCGCTGGGTCATTGAGCTGGCCGGCGACCGGACGCCCTATATCGATCAGTCGCAGTCGGTGAATGTCTTCCTGCCGGCGGACGTCCATAAGCGGGACCTGCATCAGATTCATCTGATGGCGTGGAAGCGCGGCATGAAGAGCCTGTATTACTGCCGCTCCAAATCCATTCAGCGGGCCGAGGATGTGTCCACAAAGGAACCGGCGGCAGCCGCGCCCGATAAGGCGGCGGAGAACACGACGATGCCGCTGCCGAGCGTACCGTCGGAGGAACTGCCGATGGTCGCGCAGCCGGTCAGTGAAACCGGCGAAACAACGGATTACGAGGAATGCCTCGCCTGCCAGTAGGCGAGGCCGCCTCAAAAAATAAAAAACAGAGAGGAACAAGATGTCGTTATTGGACGCCAGTCCGGTTTACAAGCCGTTTTCCTATCCGTGGTGCTATGACGCCTGGTTGACCCAGCAGCAGGTCCACTGGCTGCCGGAAGAAGTGCCGTTGGCCGACGACGTCAAGGACTGGCACAACAAGCTCAGCGAGAGCGAGCGGCATCTGATGACCCAGATTTTCCGGTTCTTCACCCAATCGGATATCGAGGTCAACAACTGCTACATGAAGCATTACGCCCAGGTCTTTAAACCGACCGAGGTGCAGATGATGCTGGCCGCCTTCTCCAATATCGAGACCGTGCACATTGCCGCCTATTCCCATTTGCTGGATACGATCGGCATGCCGCAGGCCGAGTACTCGGCCTTCCTCGAATATAAGGAGATGAAGGACAAGTACGATTACATGCAGGAATTCGGCGTCGGCTCCAAGGAAGACATCGCCAAGACCCTGGCCGTGTTCGGCGGTTTCACCGAAGGTCTGCAACTCTTCGCCAGCTTCGCCATCCTGCTGAACTTCCCGCGCTTCAATAAGATGAAGGGGATGGGGCAGATTGTGACCTGGTCGGTGCGGGACGAGAGCCTACACTGCGCCTCGATCATCCGGCTGTTCCGGACCTTCGTTTCCGAGAACCCGGAAATTTGGACCTCGGACTTTCAGCGTGATCTCTATAAGGCCTGCGAGATCATTGTCACCCACGAGGACGCTTTCGTTGATCTGGCGTTCGAGCTGGGCGCAGTGGAGGGCCTGACCGCCGAGGACGTCAAAGCCTACATCCGCTATATCGCCGACCGGCGGCTGTCTCAGCTTGGCCTGCAGCCGATCTATCACGTGGAGACACATCCGCTGCCCTGGCTGGACACGATGCTGAACGCGGTGGAGCACACCAACTTCTTCGAAAACAGGGCGACGGAATATTCCAAAGCCGCCACCCAGGGCACCTGGGCGGAAGCCTTCGACTAGGCAAGTCCCGTCAAAACCGGCACTATGCCGGACATGCCGCCTCTCGAAACCATTCTCATTATATGTGTGGTGTTTGTCGTCGCCGGCCTGGTCAAAGGCGTGATCGGGCTGGGCCTGCCGACAGTGTCCCTGGCGCTGCTGACAGCGACCATCGGGCTGAAGCCGGCCATGGCCGTTCTGGTGTTGCCGGCTCTCCTCACCAATATCGTGCAGGCGATGACCGGCGGCGCGTTCCTCGACATCCTGCGGCGCACCTGGGTCTTTATTCTGATCGCCTTTATCTGTACCTGGCTGGGAGCGGGCATCCTCGCCGGCTCCTCTTCGCCGCTGCTGCCAGCTCTACTAGGTTTGGTCACCGCTGCCTACGCCGGGCTTAGCCTGGCCACGCCCCAATTCGTCATGCCGAAAAAGTGGGAGCCGGCGGCGACCCCGGCCTTGGGCGCCGTCGCCGGCATGGTGACCGGCCTCACCGGCACCTTCGTGGTGCCCGGCGTTATGTATTTGCAGTCTCTGGGCTTTTCCAAGAACACGTTTATTCAGTCCATGGGAATCCTGTTCACCATGGCGTCCTTGTCCCTGGGCGTGGGCCTCGGCGGGCACGGGCTGATCTCCGAAGACCTGATCACGCTTTCCGTCATCGCGCTGATCCCGGCGTTTGCCGGCATGTATGTGGGCGTGAAAATCCGCAACCGGCTGGATGAGGTAAAATTCCGCAAAGTGTTTTTTGTGTCGCTTTTGATCCTGGGCCTATACATTATCGTCCGGAGCTTGTTAGGGGCGGGCCTGATATGATTTGCGAGACACTCAGTGAATTCCGGGAAAGGGTCCCGGCCGGCAGCCGGCTGATTGGACTGGACGTGGGCTCCAAGACCATCGGCATGGCGGTCTCGGACTCAGCGCGCGCCGTCGCCACCTCCATCGACACGATCCGCCGGACCAAGTTCTCCAAGGACGTTATCACCTTGAAAGAGGTGCTGGCCGAGCGGGACACCGGCGGCATCGTCATCGGACTGCCCGTCTCCATGGACGGCACCGAGGGCCCCGCCTGCCAGTCGGTCCGTCAGTTCGCCGCCAACTTGGCCGGAGAAATCGACCTGCCGATTACGTTCTGGGATGAGCGGTTGTCCACCTCGGCGGTGGAGCGGTTTCTGGTGGATGAGGCGGATATGAGCCGGAAGCGCCGCGGCGAGGTGGTGGATAAGATGGCGGCTGCCTACATTCTGCAAGGCGCGTTGGACGCGCTGGCTAATGTGCCGGACGGCTAAACGGCTTCCTGCAGATCAATCAGGCGATCGGCCGGGAAAATAATGGTCACCGTGGTGCCTTCTCCCGGTGCGCTCTTGATCGCCATGGAACCGCCATGGGCCGCGATCAGACCTTCCGTCAGCGGCAGACCCAGGCCGGAGCCTTCCTGATCCCGGGTCATGGACCCGTCGACCTGGCCGAACTTCCGGAGCGCCGTGCGAATCCCATCTTCGCTCATGCCGATCCCCGTATCCGCAATATCGATTTTAAGCTCGCCGCTGTCAGTCAGCCCGGCGGTGAGCGTGACCAGACCATCCTCCGGCGTGAACTTGATGGCGTTGGAGAGCAGGTTGATCAGGATTTGTTTCAGCCGGCGCAGATCGGCCCGCAATATGGGTAAGCTGTCCGGCAGATGGGTCACCATTTCCAGGCCCGCTTCCTCGATCGGGATGGCCATCATCAACTGAACCGATTCCAGGATTTGATGAATGGAGACCTCTTCATCGTGCAGGGTCAGCTTGCCCGCTTCGATGGCCGACACATCAAGGATATCGTTGATCAATTGCTGCAGATGAAGTCCGGAGGTGCGGATATTATCCATATAGCCTTCGTATTTTTCATTGCCGATGGGCCCGAACGTTCCCTCCTGCATCACCTCGGAATAGCCGAGGATCGCGGTTAATGGCGAACGCAGCTCGTGACTCATATTGGCCAGGAATTCGGTCTTCGTCCGGTTGGCGATTTCCGCTTCTTCATGGGCCTTAGTGAGTTCCTGTTCCCGGTTGCGCCGGTCGGTGACATCCGTATGAAAGACCGCCAGCGCACCGTTCTTAAGCCTTTGGCCGCGCACCATGATCCACCGGTCGCCGCGCCGAAACTCCGATGTTTGTGCGGACCCAGGCTTCAAATCAATAGACGACCAGTCCTTTATCTGATCGTCCATATCCGTGATTTCATCGCTCTGACTGCGCAGCTCCAGATATTCTTTGCGCCGCAAGCCGGGCGCTAAAAGGGGCCGCAACTCTGCCGGTGTATCATTCAGAATCTGGCTGTTGCAAAAGACCAGCTCGTCATCCGCATTCCACAGAACAAAGCCTTCGGTGAGATTTTCCATGGCCTCGGCAAATTGCAGCCGCAGCTCATCCGCCTTCAATTTGGCGCCGACTTCGGCGCTTTCGTTGGCGGTTGTGCCGCGATAGCCCTGGAACTTTCCACCGGCGTCATAAAAGGGCTGAGCCGAAATTCTCAGGTACAGCAATCCCTCGCCGTCATCGAAGTCTTTACGCTGGCGGCGGAATCGAAAATCCCGGATGGGTTTTCTCTCTTCGGTGAGTTTCCTGACCTCGGCCCAAGCGTCCTCATCGGGCCATTCGGGCGCAACGCCCCAGAGCTGCTTGCCCAACAGCTCTTCACTGCGGCGCCAGAAATCACCTTCGGGATGGGAAACGAAGGTGTAGCGCAACTCCGCATCCGTTTCCCAAAACCGGTCGGCCGCGGCCAAAGTAATGTCCCGGAGCCGCTCTTCGCTTTGTTTCATAGAGGATTCGATAAATCGCCGTTCGGTGACCTCCCGGGTCAGATCGGCCGTGCGCTCGGTAACCCGCACTTCCAGTTCATCGCGAGCTTTCTCCAGATCCAGTTCGGCCTGACGGCGTTTGGTGATATTCCGGATATAGATGGTCAGCAGGGTTTCATCGCCGGACACTTGGGGCTTGATCAGCGTCTCGTAAAAACGGCCGTCCCGTTCTTCATCCTTCAGCACCGGCTCGCCGGTTTCCAAGGCGGCGCGGCACAGGTCCTGTAATAAGTCGGCGGCAACGGCCGGCACCAAGTCATGGATGGAGCGGCTCGGCAATTCTTCGATCTTCGTATCCAGGCTTTCGGCTGCGGACTGGTTTGCCTGCAAAACCGTGCCATTCGAATCGGTGACAAAAATACAGTCCGGACACGCGTCCAGAACCGCCTGAACGATCGGATCAGGTGCGCCATCCTTGGTTAAATCGGTCTCCGCGACCATCGGTCTCGCTTGCTGGCTATCCACGTCTAGCTTCGTACCCTTACGCGTCACCCCAGGAAATCCGGGAGATTTCTACACTCGTTACGCTCGTAAAGCCCTGTCACTTATATGAGCATACTTGTCCGGATTTAAAGGCATCTTTTTGACTATTTATCCCCCATGCGGTTCCGCTTGCCCAAATTCGGACGCGTCCCTATATTGCCGCTTTATGGCCGACAAATCGGTAACTTCTGACTTTCCCCACCGCCATATTCTGGGCATCGAGGGGCTTTCCGAACAAGAGATTACACTGCTTCTCGACAAGGCTGAGGAGTATGTGGATCAGAACCGCCAGGTGGACAAGAAGGTGGACACCCTTCGCGGCCGCACCATCATCAATCTGTTCTTTGAAAGTTCGACTCGTACGCTGACCTCGTTCGAGCTGGCCGGCAAACGGCTGAGCGCCGATGTCATAAATATGGCAGTCGCCACCAGCGCGGTGAAAAAGGGCGAGACCCTGATCGATACGGCGATGACGCTCAACGCCATGCATCCGGACATCCTGGTGGTCCGGCACGGCGACAGCGGCGCGACGCAGCTTTTGTCCGAGAAAGTCAATTGCTCGGTGATCAATGCCGGCGACGGCAGCCATGAACATCCCACGCAGGCGCTCCTGGATGCGTTGACCATCCGCCGGCGGCGCGGCCGGCTCGAAGGTCTGTTGATCGCCATCTGCGGCGACATCCTGCACAGCCGGGTGGCGCGCTCCAACATACTGTTGCTGATGACCATGGGCGCACGGGTCCGGGTCGTCGCGCCGAAGACCCTGCTGCCCTCGGGCATTGAGAAAATGGGGGTCGAGGTCTTCACCGACATGAAAGAGGGTCTGAAGGATTGCGACATCGTCATGATGCTGCGTCTGCAGAACGAACGCATGGACGGCAACTTCATCCCGTCCATCCGCGAATACTTCCTGTTCTTCGGCCTTGATTATGAAAAATTGTCCCAGGCCAAACCCGACGCGCTGATCATGCATCCAGGCCCGGCCAATCGGGGCGTGGAGATCGACTCGGTCGTCGCCGACGATTTCAGCCGCAGCGTCATTCGCGAACAGGTGGAAATGGGGGTCGCCGTCCGTATGGCGTGCTTGGAGATACTCGCCAAAAATCTCCATGACGAACAGCTGAGGAATCTGTGATGGGGGCCCGGCGATGAACGGTATCTGGACAGCCGCCCGGCCCGACGCAAATCTGGGCCAGCGGGCTTATGTCAACGCCCGGCTGCTCGACCCGGCAACCGGTCTCGACGTCAAAGGTTCGGTGCTGACCGACGGCGAGGTCATCGAAGATTTCGGCCCGCACCTGTTTAAATCCGGCCCGCCCGAAGATATCCCGAGCGTCGATTGCGGCGGACAGTGCCTGGTGGCCGGCCTGGTGGATATGCGCATGCAGATACGCGAGCCGGGCCAGGAATATAAAGGCACCATCGAATCCGCAGGGCGCGCCGCGACCGCGGGAGGGGTCACAACCATGGTCTGCCTGCCCAACACCATGCCGGTGATCGAAGACATGCCGGTGGTGGAATTCGTCGCGCGGCGCGCGCGTCTCACCGGAC
>JAYQGD010000102.1:0-8114 GCA_038140415.1 Rhodospirillaceae bacterium | reverse complement strand
AGGAGATCCGCATTGCCGAGCTGGGCAAAAGCGGCCGCATCTCGGGCCTCATGAAGACCCTGGGCCAGATGGACCCGGACGAACGCAAGGAGGCCGGCCAGCGCTTTAATGAGCTGAAGAACGCCATCGCCGGGCAGTTGGATGCCCGCAAGGCGGCGCTGGAAGACGCGGACCTGGATTCCCGCCTAGCCGAGGAAACGATCGACGTCACCCTGCCTACCCGGCCGGAGAACCAGGGCGCCATTCATCCGATCAGCCAGACCATCGACGAGGTCATCGCCATCTTCGGTGAAATGGGATTCACGGTCGCCGAGGGCCCGGATATCGAGGAAGACTGGTACAATTTCACCGCGCTCAATATTCCGGTGGATCACCCGGCGCGGCAGGAACACGACACGTTCTATATCAACGCGGAAAAAGACGGCCAGCGCATGGTGCTCCGCACCCACACCAGCCCGGTGCAGATACGAACTATGCAGGCCAACAAGCCGCCGATCCGGATTATCGTGCCGGGGCGTACCTTCCGCTGTGACCATGACGCAACTCACTCGCCCATGTTCCATCAGGTTGAAGGCCTGGTGGTGGACGAGACCACCCATATGGGGCATCTCAAGGGCTGCCTGATCGAGTTCTGCCGCGCGTTCTTCGGCGTCGATGATCTGCCGGTGCGGTTCCGCCCGTCATACTTCCCGTTCACCGAGCCCTCGGCTGAGGTCGATATCGGCTGCTCCTTCGAGGACGGCACGCTGAAGATCGGCCATGGCGACGACTGGATGGAAATTCTGGGGTCCGGCATGGTGAACCCGCGGGTGCTGGAAAACTGCGGCATCGATTCCACCAAGTATCAGGGCTTCGCCTTCGGTATGGGGATCGAGCGGATCGCCATGCTGAAGTACGGCATTCCCGATCTGCGCACCTTCTATGACACCGATATGCGCTGGCTGAAACATTACGGCTTCCGGCCGCTCGACGTGCCGAGCCTGGTCAGCCGCGCCGGATTGGGAGGTTAGGCCGATGAAATTCTCAATGAAATGGCTCTCCCAGGAACTGGAGACGGACGCCGGCCCCCGGGAGATCGCCGACGTTCTGACCATGATCGGATTGGAGCTGGAAAGCCTGGAAAACCCGGCGGAGACCCTGAAGGACTTCGTCGTCGCCTATGTGGAGAAGGCGGAAAAGCACCCGGACGCGGACCGGCTGAAGGTCTGTCAGGTCAACAACGGCACGGAAACCGTCAAGGTCGTCTGCGGCGCGCCCAACGCCCGGACCGGCATGAAGGGTATCTTCGCCGCCGACGGCATGTACATCCCCGGCATCGACACGGTGCTGAAAAAGTCCAAAATTCGCGGTGTCGAATCCAACGGCATGCTATTGAGCGAACGGGAAATGGGGCTCTCCGATGAACACGACGGCATTGTCGAACTTGATGACGACGCGGTGGTCGGCACGCCGGCCCCGGAAGCTCTGGGCCTCAATGATCCGGTAATCGATATCGGCGTGACCCCCAACCGGGGCGATTGTCTGGGCGCGCGCGGTGTGGCCCGGGATCTGGCGGCGGCCGGCATCGGCACGCTGAAGCCGCTGGAGATCGAGCCCATCGAAGGCACGTTCAAAAGCCCGGTCGGGGTCCATCTGGATTTCGATGACGACAACAAGGATGCCTGTCCGTATTTCGTCGGGCGCTATTTCAAAGGCGTGAAGAACGGCCCCAGCCCCAAATGGCTGCAGGACAAGCTGCTGGCGATTGGTCTTCGGCCCATCTCTGTCCTGGTGGACATCACCAACCTGTTCACCTTCGCCTATGGCCGGCCCCTGCACGTGTTCGATGCGGACAAGGTCAATGGCGATATCCATGTGCGGCTGTCCAAATCCGGCGAGAAAATCCTGGCCCTGGACGGCAAGGAATACACGCTGGATGACGGCATGACCGTGATCGCCGACGAAAAGGTCCCCGAGGCGCTGGGCGGCGTCATGGGCGGCGAAGAGTCCGGCTGCACCGAAGGCACCGTGAATGTGTTCCTGGAATCCGCCTATTTCGACCCCGTGCGCACAGCGATGACCGGGCGCAAACTGAACCTACAATCGGATGCCCGCTTCCGGTTTGAACGGGGTATTGACCCGGCCTTCACCCGGCCCGGTGCGGAACTCGCCAGCAAGCTCATCTTGCAGCTGTGCGGCGGCGAGCCGTCGGAGCTGATCGTTGTCGGCGAAGAGCCCGATGTCTCCCGCAGCTATTTCCTGCGGGAAGGCCGGGTGCAGTCCCTGGGCGGCGTCGACGTGCCGGATAAAGAGATCGAACGCATCCTGACCGTCCTCGGTTTTGAGCTGACCAAAAAAGACGGCGGCTGGGACTGCGCCGTGCCCACTTGGCGCCACGACGTTGTCGGCGAGGCCGATCTGGTCGAAGAAGTGCTCCGTATCTTCAGCTTCGACAAAATCCCCGCCGTGCCCATGAGCCTGGAAAGCACCATGCCGTCGGGCGCGGTGAATTTGCCGCAGGAACGCCGGGCCCAGGCGCGGCGCACCCTGGCGTCCCGCGGGATGACCGAGGCGGTGACGTTCTCCTTCCTGCATCGTAATGAGGCGGCTTTGTTCGGCGGCTCACCGGAGAGCATCGCATTGGTGAACCCGATCAGTGCCGATCTGGATATCATGCGGCCCTCGTTGCTGCCCAATCTGATCGCGGCCGCCGGGCGGAACGCGGACCGGGGATTGCCCGATCTCGCGCTCTTTGAAGTCGGCCCGCAGTATGCCGGCGAGAACCCGGAAGATCAGCAAATCGCGGCCTCGGGCATTCGCACCGGCAACTCAGGCGGGCGCACCTGGTCGGGCGCGACACGCGCCGTCGATGTGTTCGACGCCAAGGCGGATGTGCTGGATGTGCTGGGCCAGTTGGGTGCGCCGGTGGCCACGGCCCAAGTCGCGGCGGGGGGGGCGGCGAGCTGGTATCATCCCGGCCGGTCCGGCGCGATCCAGCTTGGGCCTAAAATGGTCCTGGCGCATTTCGGGGAAATTCATCCCCGTGTGCTGAAAGCCATGGATGTGGCCGGCCCGGTGGTCGGTTTCGAAATATTCCTGGACGCGGTGCCCCTGCCCAAGGCCGGCAAGGGACCTGCCCGGCCGAAGTTGGAACTCTCGGCCTTCCAGCAGGTGGAGCGCGACTTCGCTTTTGTCGTTGATGACAGTGTGGCGGCGGCCCAGGTGGTCAATGCGGCCGCCGTGGTCGACAAGGCGCTGATCACGGATGTGGATGTGTTTGATCTGTTCGCCGGCGACGCCATTGGCGCGGGCAAGAAGTCCGTCGCGATTGCCGTCACCCTGCAGCCAACGGACGCCACCATGACCGATGAGCAGATCGAAGCCGTGGCCGAAAAGATCGTGGCCAACGTGGCCAAGCAGACCGGCGGGACGCTCCGGGGGTAGGGGGGCGCCGGTTAGAGCCCCAAGTCAACCACTACCTTGCCCCGGGTGTGGCCGCCTTCCAAATGTTTATGGGCGTCGGCGATCTGATCCAGGCTATAGGTGGCGTCGATATTCACCTTCAGTGTGCCATCCGCCAGGAGCTCGGCGATCTGGGTCATTTGATCGCCGTTTGGGCGGACCAGGACAAAGGTTGCTTTCACATCGTGTTCGTCCAGTTCTTCGGGTGAGATTGGTCCGGTAATGCCGGCCAGATAGCCGCCCGGTTTCAGCGTGGCATAGCTTTGCGGGCGCTGTTCGGCTGCAATGGTGTGGAACACCACATCCATGTCCGACAGTTCGTCCTCGAACTTTTTGGTGGTGTAGTCGATGGTCTCATCAGCGCCCAGGGAGGTGACGAAGTCCGCGTTCTTGGTTGAACAAGTGCCGGCGACATAGGCGCCTTTCCATTTGGCGAGCTGGACGGCCACGTGACCGACGCCACCGGCCGCCGCGTGCACCAGGATACGCTGGCCGGCTTCAAGTCCCGCCGTCTCGAAGATCGCCTGCCAAGCGGTGAGCGCGACCAACGGTACGGCAGCCGCCTCCACATGGGAAATGTTCGCGGGCTTTGACGTAATCTCATCGCCCGGTGCGGTGACGTATTCCGCATACCCCCCGGCCACTTCCGGAAAGCGCGGCATGCCGAACACCTCGTCCCCTTCCTTGAAGGCGGGGGAGCGGGTCTCGACCACGGTGCCGGAAACATCCCAACCAAGAATGACCGGGAACTGAATGTTCTCCCAGCGCCGGTTGACGCCCATCCCGTCACGGGTTTTGAAATCGATCGGGTTGAGACCGCTTGCCGCGACCTTGATCAAAACCTCGCCCGCAGCCGTCTCCGGCCGGGCAACGTCTTCCACGGACAGGTATTCAGCGCCGCCAAAATCGTGAATGACGGCGGCTCTCATGGTGCTCATGGGGATCGTCTCCTAGGCGTCTTCGGCGTCGTCAAACTCGCCGTAATGGGGATAGGTGTTTGCCATATACCAGGTATAGAACTCGTGATACGACTCCGTCGGATACTTCGGCGGGTTGTCCGGCCCGTGGCACGTGGGCAGACACTCACACACCGGGTCGAAATCATTGTTGACGAAGCAAGCGACCGAATAGCGGTCCTTGTCCTTGGGCGGGATGACCCGGTGGGGTGTCGCGCGGAATCGTTCATTGCTCCAGCGTTCCAGGAATTGGCCCGTATTGACCAAAATTGCGTCGTACATTTGCGGCGGGCGGAACCACACCCCTTCCGTATCCAATATCTCCAGCCCGTCCACATCGGCCTGGGGCAGGAAGGTCATAAACCCGGTATCGGCGTGGGGACCCAAGCCGAACTCATTGTCCTCCACATCGGGCACCGGCGGATAATAGGCCATGCGGAAATAGGTGTAGTTTTCCCGGAAATAAGGCTCGAAATAATCCAGCGGCAATTCCAGCGCCGCCGCCCACAGGGGCAACATCCGTTTCCCAAGCGCCGTGATGGCGCCCATATATTCGTTCACCGCCTCGCGGAAACCCGGCAGACCGTCCGGCCACTGGTTCTCTCCATAAAAACGTTTGCCGGCCTGACGGTGGGGATTGTCGGGGCCGTACTCGGTGGCGAACACCATGGTCGAGTTGGAATCGAACTTGGTGTTTTTGTTGTAGGTGGAGTGTTTGACCAGCGTCGCCTTGGGCGGAATGAACCCGCGCTGGTTCTCGTTGATCTGCAGCGCCAGCTTGTCTTCGTTCGGCAACGCATGAAACCGCTCGGTCTCGGCGAAAATCCGTTTCACCAACTCGTCGGAAACACCATGGTTCTTGATGAAAAAGAACCCGACATTCTCGCAGGCATAGCGTAATTGCGTGGCCAGTTCGTCGCTGGGTACACCGTCGCCCGCCAGAAACTCGCCGATATCCAATATCGGAAGATCGCGATACTCGGCTTTAGACTGTGAAATGCCGTCGGGCATGGTGAGCCTCCCTTAAAGTAACTGGATACCCTATTTTGCGGTTGATTGTAACAGTCCCGCCTACGGTCTCGTCAAGCGGTGCCGCGGTCAGGTCGTGGGCGTCTTCGATCCCAGGAACTGGGTACTCTTCAAATGATCCAGTGCTTGGGTTTCGGGCACGTCCTCGATCAGGGTGTTTCCCTTCGCTACCGAATCGCCGACGACGGAATACCGGACATACTTGGTTTGCCCCGCTTCCAATTTCAATTTGAGAACGAAATCGCCGCCGCCGTCCGTGACTGCATGATCTCCAGGTGCGAAGTCTACATAGTAACTGTTTCCGGCTAATATGTTGGCGATATGCTTGCCATCGACGACAAACTTCCGGGGAAAAGCCAAGGTCACCAAGTTTGTCGTTCTATAAACGAAAACCCGAGCCTTTCCCTCGGCAATCCCGGGAATTTCACTTTTTGCCTCATCGAACGGCGTACCGATGGCACAACCGGTCAGCACAAACGTCGCGACAAGCAAAACAATAGAAAGATTTTTTATGTGCATGGGCCGTCTCCAAATTCGCATCGCGGATTATACCGTCGAGGCTGAATAAGGTTCAACAGATCGGTCGAACTTAACGGAGATTGCCGACTTCCCGCGCCAATTCCCGGGCGGTGATATAGTGGCGTCCCGGCGGTCCCGGATCGCCGCCGACGCGGAATACTTCCCGGCCCTGGGTGTCAAACAGATAGGCGGCAGGAATGGACTGAACGCCGTCGAAATCCTTGATGATCTGGCCGGTGCCGCTGATCACGGCAATCTTCGGATCGATCCCCCGCAACATGCGTTTGAGGTAGTTATTGCTGGTCTCAAGGATGTTGACGGAGATTACCTCCAGCCTCCCTTTGCCGACGCCGTTGATGTAGTCCGAAATTTCGCCGAACTCGACGAGGCAGGGTGGTCACCAACTGGCGAAGAATGTCACCAGAACCGGTTTGCCGTTGAACCGGTCGCGGACAGGCGTCGCGTTCAAAGGTTCGGCGGCGATCAGCCGGGCTTTGATTTCGTCGGAGAGGGTGATCGGGGATTCCGCGCGGGTCGGCGTTGCTGTTCCAATCGCCAAAAAGGCGACGAGAAGAAGACCCGATAGGAATGTTTTGACAGCGGCCATGATGATCCGGTGTACGCCGGACCCGATTGCCGGTCAACGCACGCCTGTTCACAAGCCGTTGAGGGTCGTCCCTATCCGGACCGCTTCCCGGCCAGCCGCAGCCGGAGCGCATTCAGCTTGATGAAGCCTTCCGCGTCCCGCTGGTCATAAACCGTATCGGCCTCGAACGTCACCGTCGCCTCGTCATAGAGGCTATTTGGTGATTTCCGCCCCAGCACGATCACGTTGCCCTTATAGAGCTTCAACCGCACCGTGCCGGTGACCAGTTTCTGGCTTTCATCAATAGCGGCCTGCAGCATCTCCCGCTCCGGAGAGAACCAGAACCCGTTATAGACCAGTTCCGCATAGCGGGGCATCAGCTCGTCCTTCAGGTGCAGCGCACCCTTGTCCAGGATCAGGCTTTCCACCGCACGCCGCGCGGACAGCAGGATCGTGCCGCCGGGCGTCTCGTAAACGCCCCGGGACTTCATGCCGACGAACCGGTTCTCGACGATATCGATCCGGCCGATGCCGTTGGCTCCGGCCAGCTCGTTCAGCTTGGTCAGCAGCGCCGCCGGGCTCAGGGCCTCACCGTTCACGGAAACCGGATCGCCGTGTTCGAAGCCGATCTCGATTTCGGTCGGCGTGTCCGGCGCGTTCTCCGGCGAGACCGAGCGGGTGAACATGCTTTCCTCCGGGCCGACCCACGGGTCTTCCAGCGCTTTGCCCTCGTAGGAAATGTGCAACAGATTGGCGTCGGTGGAATAGGGGGGCTCGTCCTCCTTATCCTTGGGCACCGGTATCTGGTTCAGCTGGGCGTATTCGATCAACTTGGTGCGGGAGTTCAAATCCCACTCTCGCCACGGCGCGATCACTTTGATGTCCGGCTTCAGCGCATAGTAGCCGAGCTCGAACCGTACTTGGTCGTTGCCCTTGCCGGTGGCGCCGTGGGCGACGGCGTCCGCGCCCACCTGCTCGGCGATCTCAATCTGGCGTTTGGCGATCAACGGCCGGGCGATGGACGTGCCCAGGAGGTACACGCCTTCGTACAGCGCGTTGGCCCGGAACATGGGGAACACATAGTCGCGGACGAATTCCTCGCGCAGATCGTCGATGAAGATTTCCTTGATCCCCATCATCTCCGCCTTGGCCCGCGCCGGTTCCACCTCTTCGCCCTGACCCAAATCAGCGGTGAAGGTCACCACCTCGCAGTCGTAGCTTTCCTGCAGCCATTTCAGAATGACCGAGGTGTCGAGCCCGCCCGAATAGGCCAGAACCACTTTCTTGATACTGTCTTTATCCACGCCCGCCATGGCGACATGTCCTTGAATTTTCTGCGTTAAATCGAGGCGCCGGAGTATAGGCAAATGCGCCCGTGGGGCAAGGGTTTACCCCCCATCACCCAATTTTCGCTTGGCATCGCCCGATTTTCCCTTTCACTATTGAACATTGGGAACGTTCGGGTAACCGCCAACCGCTGATCACCAACGGGAAAACGGCCTACCCCAAGAAAATGCGCACTGGGAGGCATTGATGGACGACAAGCTCAAGGCGGAAACCGAAAAACTTCGCGACGACGCGAT
>JAYQGD010000101.1:0-8134 GCA_038140415.1 Rhodospirillaceae bacterium | reverse complement strand
GAACAAGGGACCGCTCATGATCAGCACGATGCCCAACAGGCGCAGCGGCGTCAGGCTTTCACCGAGAAAAATCAGCGCCAGAACGAGGGTCAGGAGCAGGCTCAATTGCTGAAAAGACCGCGTTAAGTTGGAGCCCATCGCCTGCAAGGACCGGTAGTTGCAGTAACGGGCAAACCCGAAGTGAATAGCGCCCGCCAAAGCCAGCAGGAGCAGCAGATCCGAATGCATGCCGGTGATGACATCAAATGCGCTGGTCGCCACGGCGGCAATCAGAAGGATGGGGATGCCCACCGCGATGGAAATCGCCACGCCCTGAACCACCGTGCCGGTCAGCACGCCGCGGCGGATGCTGGCGCTGTTCAGGCCAAACAGAGCGGCGGACGCCAGGGATAGAAGGCTGCCAAGCACGGGTTGTACGTCTCCGATTACCTACGTGAATATCGTCAGGGGGTCAGGTCTCTGAGCTGGGGCGCCACTTCCTCCATGAAGCGGGTCATGGACCGGACCCGGTGTTCCCGGGTCGCCCAGTTCTTGCCGCCCACATAGAGGAACGTGCCGAACCCGCCGGTCTGATCATAGAGGTCCTTGATCTGTTCGGCGATCCGGTCCGGCTCTCCGATCAGATAGAAGCCGGCGTCGACCAGCGCCTCGATGCCCTTTTCGTTGTTGGGCACATCCAGGTCATAGACTCGCTTGAGCATGGCCAGGAAGCCGCGTTCCGCCTGGACGCTGATCTCGAAGGTCACCGACGGACGCATTTCCTCCAAGGCTTGCTCGAAGGAGTCCGCGACATAGACAATCCGCGAGGCCAGGAAATTTTTGCGCGCATCCTCGACGCCGGCCGCCTTGGCGTATCCTTCGTACTTCTCCGCCTTGGCGCGCACCCGCTCCGCGCCGTCTAGAAAGGCCGTGACCATCCGGTAGCCCCGTTCGGCGGAGAGCTTGATCACCTCTTCCGTATCCGTTGCGGTCGCCATGGGCAGCGGCCGGGACATGGGCTTGGGCAGCGCCACAACGCCCTTGCCCTGCCAGTGTTCGCCGTCCCAGTCAAAGACCTCGTCGCTGTTCCAGCACTTCAGAATGAATTCCAGGGATTCCTGCAGGCGCGCGTGCCGGTCGTCATAGGTCATGCCCCGCTCTTCACAGAACAGCGGCGACGGAAAGCCGGTCCCGAAGCCCAGGAAGAACCGCCCTTCCCCCAGCAAATGTTCCAGCACCGCGCACTGAATGGCGACATCAAGCGGATGGTGAATATGCAGCAGCTTTACCGCCGCGCCCATGCGGATTTGTTTGGTCAGTCCCGCCGCCTTGGCCATCAGGAATTCCGGCGCCGGGATCGTGTCGACCCGGTTGATATAAGGCGGCTCTCCGTGGTGTTCGCTTAGGAACAGATCAGTAAACCCCAGCTTGTCGGCAAGGATGACTTCCTGCAGATCCTCCTCGTAGGTCTCTGCAGCGGTCGTGTGCGGGCGGAAGCCGTTGGAAAAGACGCCAAATTCCATGAATGTTTACTCCGGATACGGTCAGCGGGGCTGGTTTTTTATCGGGCGCTAGTATCGCGTCCCGGACCCGATCCCGCAAACCGAATGCGATTTTTCGGCCCCAGGTTAAACCCTGCGGATATTCCCTAGGTTTCGGACGTGTTTCACCAAAATTTTTCGTGGTTTGGCTCAGGTAACATATTCGTGAGTTAAGGAAATTCCCGACCGAATCAACCGTAACCTATTGAAATACAATAAAAAATAGAATTCATGCTTTTGAGGACCTGAATCAGCAGCCCCAAACACGAAAGATAGATCTCAGCCCTCGAACCCCAAGTTTTCCCAATATTCCCTGTTTATCTCCGATTTATCGATCATGGAGGATCGTTTTATGCCTAGTCTTTGGTTTTATGGATGGATGTCCCGCTTCAAGCTGTTGAGCTGTCGGGTCAAAATCATGGTGTTGGCCTTTATCGGCACGCACATCCCGCTCATCACCCTGACGTCCTACTTCGCGATCAAGACCTCCACTGATTGGATGACGGCGCTGATGACCATCGGCGTCACGCTGGTGGCCACCCTGGCCGGCACCCTGGCGACCCTGTTCTGCCTCCACCACCTCCTCCGGCCGATTGTGGCGACGGCGACGGCGCTTAGAAGCTATAGAACCAATCGCGAGATCGTGCCGTTGCCGGAGCATTACACCGACGATGTCGGCAAACTGATGTCCGACGCCCATGCAACGGTGAAACATCTGGATGAGATGATCGTCCGGCTGGAGCATATTGACGAAGCCACCGGCCTGCCCAACCGGCGCAAGTTTATCGCCGATCTGGAACGCCAGATTGAACGGGAAAGCGCGTTCGTTGTCGTGGTCCTCCGGTTCCCCGACTATCGCCGGATTGCCAGCGCCTTCGACACGGTCACGGCCAACCAGGTCATGGAAACCCTCGCCGACCGGTTGCTGACGCAACTCCGTCAGCGCGACAATCTGGCCCGGATCAGCGAAGGCGAGTTTGCTTTTATCACCGGGAAATCCCGGACCAACCTGCCCAACTGGGTTGAACTGTCGGCGCGGCTAAAAACGCTGATTGACGCGGTCAGCGACGAATTCGATGTGGCCGGATCGCACGTCAAACCGCAAATTCGCGGCGGCGCGGCGACCTATCCGGACAACGAAACCCGGCCCGAGAAGCTGATCGAGTACGCGATCACGGCGGCGTCGCAATCCAACGAAAGCGTGCCGGTGACCCACCATTCTTCCGAACTGCGGGACCGGGCGCGGACCCACTTCAAGATGGAGCAGGAACTGCGCAACGCCCTTCGCAACAACGAATTGATGCTGCACTACCAGCCCGTCGTCGACACGGCGGCCGGCAAGGTCGTCTCCAGCGAAGCGCTGATCCGCTGGCAGCACCCGGAACAGGGCCTGGTGTCGCCGGGCGAGTTTATTCCGGTGGCCGAAGCCTCCGGCCTCATCGATCCAATCGGTGTCTGGGTCATGCAGGAAGCCTGCCGGCAAATTCGCGAATGGAATCAGAGCGGACTTGCCGATCACCGTGTGGCGATCAACCTATCGGCCCGGCAGTTCCGGGATAAAAACTTGGCGCGTCAAATTGGCGAGGCGATCACCGGCGCCGGCATTGAACCGGGCCAGTTGGAGATCGAACTGACCGAATCCGTCGCCATGGCCGACGAGGAACATACGCGTGACGTGTTCCGCAAGCTCAGGGATCACGGCGTGCGTATGTCGATCGACGACTTCGGGACCGGCTACGCGAGCATGAGCTATCTGCGCAAACTACCGTTCGATAAACTAAAGATCGACCGGGAGTTCATTCAAAAAGTGCACTCCACCCGGGACCGGCAGGCCATTTGTCAGGCCATGGTCACCTTGGGCAAAGGCTTGGGCCTTGAGGTGCTGGCGGAAGGTGTCGAAGACATCGCCGAGGTCAGCTACCTCAACGCCATCGGCTGCAGCCACTTCCAAGGGTTCTATTTCGCCAGGCCCACGCCGGCGCATGACCTGTTGGATGCGGTTGATAACCTGAACGAATCCTTCAACAGCAATGTGATCCTGGCCCCGACGGCCCAGTATTCGATTTAACTCACTCGGTTTTACCTCCCTGTATGCCCCGTCTGCCGGACAACCATCCTCCGGCGGGCGGGGTTCTTTGTTTGGGTAGCTGGGCCAGACGAAAATGATAACGCCCGTATTTCCTTTGCCAAAACTTTGGACTAGGGTCCCGGCGCGTTAACCATCTGCGTACTGGAGTATCCCCGTGTCCCAAGAATATGACCGCTGGGAAGGCCGCTATGACATCGACGGCTTTCTGTTCGGCGAAGAGCCCAACTATTTCCTGAAATCCTGCGAACATCTGATCCCGACCGAAGGCGCCGCCCTGGCCGTCGCCGACGGGGAAGGCCGCAACGGCGTCTGGCTGGCCGGGCGCGGTCTCGCCACCGTGTCCATCGATTTCTCTCCCAAAGCCCAAGCCAAAGCTCGCGACCTGGCCACCCGGCGCGGCGTGGAGATGGAGATCATCGAAACCGACGTCCATACCTGGAACTACCCGGGCGCGGGCTTTGACGTGGTGGCGGAAATTTTCACCCAGTTCAGCTCACCTGAGCAGCGGGCGCGGAAATGGGCCGGCATGATCAAGGCGCTGAAACCCGGTGGGCTGCTCATCATCCAGGGCTACACGCCCAAACAACTGGAGTATGGCACGGGCGGGCCGGGCAAGGTCGAGAACCTCTACACGCCCGAGCTTTTGGCCGAAACCTTCGGCGGCTTCGACAATCTGGTGATCGAAGAGGAAGAGCTGGAATTCTACGAAGGCCAGGCCCACGGCGGCATGTCCGCCGTGATCAAACTGACCGCTAACAAGCCGGGGTAGCTAGCGCAGGCTCCTACGAAATTCCGGGTCGAATTCTTCCGCCGGGCCGCTTTCAACCCCTTCCGTGATCGCTGATTGCAGCGTGGAGAAGGCGGCCTGGCGTTTCTGATCTGCACGGATCAGGTCCCGCAGGTAATCGCTCGCATTGGCATACCGCCCGTCGACGGACTGACGTTCGACCCACTCCTTCATCTGGTCAGGCAGGGACACCTTAATGATCGCCATGGGATATCTCCCTACAGACACTCATCATTAGACATTGACGATCATTGTCACTTTTTCCGGCAAAATTGCTGCATGAGGGACTGCCGGACTACCGCTCCCAAATCAACGGATAGACATCGCAGGGCATCGGATCGCCATCGGCCTTGCCCGCGACCTGTAACGGCTTGGAGGTCCCCGGCCGGGTATCGTACCAGGCGTCGTCCCCCATATAGCGCACCGTGTAACCGCGCCGCCGCACATCGTCCCGCTCATTACCGCCGGCCCCGTGCACGGCCAGGGCATGGAACGCGATCACGTCGCCGGGCGCCATGTCCCAGGCGATGATGTCATAGTCGCCCCGCGCCGCCTCGATATCGGGCATGGGCTCGTAGTCGGGATTGGGATCGTAGGAACTGCGCGCCGCGTACTCGGTCTTGCCGAAGCCGACAGGCTGAAACCATCGGTCCCACTTGTGGGAGCCCCGGACGAATTCCAGCCGGCCGTTTTCCTCCGTCGTCGGATCAAGCGCCAGCCAGAAAGACATCACATCCCAGCCTTTGACCGGCCAGTAAGGCTGATCATTGTGCCAGCGGGTGCGGTTGCCGGTCTCGGGCTCCTTCACGAAAATCTGGTCATAGAGCAGCACGGACTTGGACGAGCCGAACAGCTGCGCGGCGATTTGCGGCAGGTCGGTCTCGAAGCAGTAGGCCTTGAACTCCGGATCGTTCTCCCACACCCGGAGATTGCCGTGAAACCGGCCCTTGCCGCCTTCCGCTTCATAGCCGTGATAAAAGGGGCCCGGATTTTCGATATCCCGCTCGATGGCCGCCGCCACCCGCTCCAGCCAGTCCGGGCTGATCACCCCTTTCAACAGCACCGCGCCGTCATTGTTGTAGGCGTCGATCTGATCTTGGGTCAGTGTGTACGTCATGCTCATTCCTCCCTATTTTCCGTTCAGCGCCGCCCAGATACGGGGCGCCGACATCGGCATATCCAGATGCTCTACACCGTGATCCGCCAGGGCGTCCAGCACCGCATTCACTGCTGACGGCAACGAGCCCGCCACGCCGGATTCGCCGGAGCCTTTCACGCCCAGAGGATTAGTGGTGCACACCGCCACATGGTGGCCCAGGTCCATGGCCGGCAGGTCATCGGCGCGCGGCACCATGTAATCCATCAGGGACGCGGTCTGCATCTGGCCGTTTTCCGTATAGACGATCTCCTCGCCCAACACCTGGCCCAATCCTTGCGCCACGCCGCCGTGAATCTGCCCCTCCACGATGGTTTCATGGAGGATGTTGCCCACATCATCGACGGCGGCATAGCCCACGATCTGCAGCTTGCCGGTTTCCGGATCGATTTCCACCTCGGTCACATGACAGCCGTTGGGAAAGCTCATTTGCTCGGCGGCGAAGATCGACACCGTGTCCAACTCATCCCCTGCCGTCTCCGACAACGCCAAAAGAGAGACCGAGCGGTCGGTGCCTTTGATCCGGAACCCGCCGTCCGCATATTCCAGATCGCCTTGCGCGGCTTCCAGGTGATCCGCCGCCAGCGCCATACCTTTTTCAATCGCCTCTTCGCAGGCCAGGGAGATCGCGCCGCCCGCCATCATGGTGGAGCGGGACGCCACGGTGGGCAGCCCGTCCGGCACCTCGTCACTGTCGCCCTGGATCACGGCCACGTCTTCCGGCGCGATGCCCAATTGGCCGGCGACAATACGCGGCATCACCGTCATCTGGCCTTGACCCATAACCTGCGCCCCGGTGCGCAGAACCGCCTTGCCGTTCTCGAACCGAAGGTCCGCCGTCTCGGTCAACGGCGCACCGCCGGCAACCTCCAGGAAACAGGCCAGACCGATGCCCCGCAGCTTGCCGGCTTTCGCCGCCGCTGCCTTTCGGGCCGAGAACCCCTCCCAGTCCGCGAGCGCCAGGGCCTTATCCAGAACAGCTTCGAACTCGCCGCTGTCATAGATGGGGCTGTTGGGCGCTTGGTAGGGCATTGCCGAGGGCGGGATCATGTTCCGGCGGCGAAGCTCGACCCGGTCCACGCCGGTCTCCCGCGCCGCCTTGTCGATCAGCCGCTCGATCATATAGAGCGCTTCCGGCCGGCCGGCGCCCCGGTAGGGCCCCAGCATCACCGCCGTGCTCAGCACCATCTTGGCATTGATATGGATCGCCGGAATTTTATAGACGCTGGAGAGGCAGTTCTTGGTGTTGTTGGTGGCGACGATGGCCGAATACATGGACGCATAAGCGCCGATGCCGACGGCAGTTTTCACCCGGAGCGCCAGGAACGCGCCATCCTTATCCAAGGCGAGCTCGCCCTCCAACTCCCCGTCCCGGCCGTGGGTGTCACCCAGAAAGCTCTCCAGCCGGGTCGCGCACCAGCGTACCGGGCGACCGACCCGCTTGGCGGCAATCAACAGCGCGGCATACTCGGGATAGACCTGGGCTTTCATACCGAACCCGCCGCCCACGTCATAGGTGAGAACCCGTACCTTATCCGCCGGCACGTTGAGAACATTCTCCGCCAGCAGTTTCTTGGTCACGGCGACGCCCTGGGTGCTGGCGGTCAGCGTATAGCGCCCGGATGCCTCCTCCCATTCACCGATGGCGGCCCGGGGTTCAATACTGGTGGGCGCGACTCGGGTATCCATCAAACGGACAGTGGAGACATGGGCAGCGGCGTCGAAGGCAGCCGAGACCGCGTCTTCATCGCCGTACACCCAGTCGAGAGAAATGTTGTCCGGCGCTTCCGGCCAAATTTGCGTTGCACCCGGCTTAAGCGCCGCCGCCACGGTGGGCGCGGCCGGCAATTCCGTGATCTCAGCCGTCATGGCCTCCACCGCATCCAGCGCCGCCGCTTCGCTCACCGCCACGGCCACGGCCAGGGGCTCGCCCACATGGCGGACGCGATCCACCGCCAGCACCGGCATGGCCGGGCCGAACATGGGTTCGCCATCCCGTCCCGGCAGCAGCACCAAGGGCGGGAACGCCCCAATGCCCTCGGCGGCCAGGTCTTTACCGGTAACCACGGCCAGCACGCCCGGCATTTGGGCGGCCGCGTCCCTGTTGATGCTGTTGATCTCGCCATGGGCAATGTCGGCGCGCAGGAAAGCGGCATACGTTTCACCGTCTTTTCGGATATCGTCGGTGAACCGGCCCTGACCGGTGACAAGCGCGGCGTCCTCGGTGCGCACGGCATTGTCGGACGAGCCGAAGCGTAAGGGTTCCGTTGTCATCCTGCCTCCCCGATTTTCACACGGATTGGGGTCAGGCTAATCTATTTCGAGGAAGGGGCCAATGGCGGCGAGGAATCCGGCCGGGTCCTGGAGCTGCGGGCAGTGGCCGATGCCGGGCAGCTCGATCAGTTGGGAGCCGTTGATCCCGGCGTGCAGCTCGCGGGACAGGTCCGGCGGCGTGGTGGCGTCGGCGAGCCCGACGACGACCAAGGTTTGGTTCTTGATCTCGCCCAGCTTCGGACGGTTATCCAGCAGGGTCAGCGCCAGCGCCGCATTGGCGAACAGCAGCGGGTCCGCCTTGGACAATT
>JAYQGD010000100.1:0-8142 GCA_038140415.1 Rhodospirillaceae bacterium | reverse complement strand
CGTCAGGATAGTGAGCCCGTCCACGCCTCGGTTAAAGATATCCTCTGAAATACCGGCGAACAGCTCCCGGAACGGCCGCATGCAGAGCGCCGCCATCAACATCAGGAACAGGTATGTCCGCAAGCCTTCCGTCCCGGCGATATAGCTGAGCCCTTGGCGGAAATCCTCAAAGAAGCTGCCGCCCTTGGACCGGTTCTCCAGCGTCTCGTCATTCAGTTTGATCAGGGACAGAGCAATCAGATAGCTGAGGAACGTCAGGGAATTGAACGCGATGGCGTAGCCATACTGATCCTTAGGCAGAACAAAGGCGGTAAAGATCAGAGCCGCCACCATCGGCCCGACAAATTGCGCCACGTTGAACAGTGTGGCGCTGATGCCGAGGGCGGCCGACAGGTCTTCCCTAGGCACCAGATTGGGCGCCATGCCGAGGCGCACCGGCGTCCAAAAACCTTCGACCACGCCGCTCAACATCATCAGCGCGATCAGAAGGGGCAAGGTGATTTGGTCGGTTAGGATCAGGGCCGCCAGCATACCGGCCACAATCATGGAGCCGATTTGCGTCAGTTTCGCCAGCCAAAGACGATCGACCCTGTCCGCATAGGTACCGGCTAGGGGCATCACGAAGACGGTCACCACGCCTTCGGCGAACGCCACCGCGCCCAGCAAGGCATAGGACCCGGTCATTGACCAGGTCAGGCCCTGCACGGCGACCCGCTGCACCCACAGCCCGATATTGGAGAACCAGCCGAAGACGGCATAGAGCGTATAATCTCTGTGGCGCAACGCGCGGCCCATGCCATGGGTCGACAGGAAGTTGAGGAGCGAGCCGGCGCGGGTCATGCCGTCCCTGCTCTCTTTTGCTGGTCCCCCTCCAGACCGGCAACCAGACGTTTCATCAGGGGCAGGACCGCGAGGATCGAGAGGATGCAAATGCACGCCCCGAGAATCACCGGCAACTGCAATCCGGTCCAAACGGAGAGCGTGCCCATGATCAACGCGCCCATGGCGGGGCAAGCCCGGTAGGTAAGCGCGTAGAGGCTCATCACCCGCCCCCGGATGGATTCATCGACGGCGTTCTGCACCAGGATTTGTGATCCATTGGCCGTGATCGACATAGTCGCGCCGGCGACGGCCGCGCTCGCCAGCCCGACCCAGAAAATGCCGGTACCGGCAAAAGCGAACAACGCCAGGCTGGTGACCAGCAAGCTGATCAGAGAGACTTTTGTCAGGCCCTCCGTGCGGCCATGATTGGTCAGCCAAAATGCACCGATGATTCCGCCGACACCGATTGCCGAAAACAGCATGCCCAGTCCTTCTGGGCCTTTCTGAAATACCTGATCGGCAAAACCTGGAAACAATTCCATGAAGGAGCGGGAGAACGTGGCGCTCACCATAATCAGCAGGATCATCGGGCCGATGCTGGCATGAGATTTGACATACCGCAGGCCTTCGATCACCTCGGCAAAGAGCCCCGCCCGGCGGCGGGACCGCTGTTCGTCCACGTTGAGCTTGATCATGGTCAGCCCGAAGGACAACGCCAGCATCAGCACCACCGAGCCGGTGAAGGAGGCGGAAACGTTGAACTGGGCGATGATCACCCCGGCGATCAGCGGTCCGGTAAATCTGGAAACGTTATACAGGGCCGAGTTTAACCCGACCGCCGAGGTCAAATCTTCCCGCGGCACCAAATTGGGCGCAAATGTCATCCGGACCGGCAAATGGAAAGACTGAATAATGCCGTTGCAGGTCGCCAGGATCAACAGCAGCCAAATGTTGATCAGGCCGGTAATCGTCAAAATCGCCAACAACGCGGCGACCACGACCATCATCATCTGCAGGAATTTCAGGAGCTTCAGCCGGTCTACCCGGTCCACGACCGCACCGGCAATTGCGACCAGGACGATGAGCGGCGCGGACTCGGCAAAGGCAATGGCGCCCAGCCAGAAGCCGGATCTGGTCAATTGGAACGCGAGGTAGCCGATGGCAACCCGCTGTAACCAGATCCCCAGCATCGAAATAAAGTTTGTCAGGGTGAAAATCCGGTAATCCCGATGACGCAATCCCCGGCCGATGCCGGTTTCGAAGAAACGCTCTGAGAAGGTCTGTTTCTGCGTCATTCGATACTGCCGCCACAATCCTGACACGATCACACGATAGGGTCACATTACTGTAAATCCGTCCCTGCCCTGAGAACCGGCGCAAGACCGGCCGAGGCCAAGTACACAGTCATGTTCCAATAGGGAAAGCGGCGAACCGCCGATGCAAACGATAGCTCTCCGCCGGGGTCCGAACAACATTATTGTGATCCCCATCGCAGACAGACCGTAGGATTTGATCCAGCTTGTCCGGCACTCTAATATCTTCCGCTGTCCGCGCTTTGCCCCCAGTTAGGAAATCTCCGTGAAGAAGCTTTTGATCTCGATTGTTTTGGTTTTGGTCGCCTTGGCCGGCGCCGTGATCGCCGCGCCGAACTTCGTCGACTGGAACAAGTATCGCGATGAGATCACCTCCCGCGTCAAGGACGCCACCGGCCAAGACATCGAAATTCGCGGCGATATCAAGATCGCCGTCCTCCCCTCTCCGGCCCTGGTCGTCGAAGACGTGCATGTGGCGAATGTGGAAGGCGCGTCCGACGCGGATATTGTCTCTCTCGGTTCCCTGGAGGTGCACGTCGCGCTCGCGCCGCTGCTGAACAAGAATCTGCAGGTCACCCGCATCAAATTGGTAAAGCCCGTCGTCAACCTGGAAATTTTCACCAAAGACCGGGCCAACTTTGACAGTTTCACCAAGCCCGCGGCTAAACCGGCGGCGGGCGCTGTGGCGCCGCCGGCCGCACCGGCCTCACCCGGAAAAACCTCCGCCACCGGCCTGCCGGCCGATGTGGGCGGTTTCGCGCTAAGAGTCGACAGTTTCGTCGTGGAGAACGGGTCCCTGAACTACCGGGATCGCACCTCAGGTCAGGTTGAACAGGTCAAAAGCCTGAACGGCCGTTTTCGCATGGTATCTTTGATAGGCCCGATGGATGCGGAAGGCAGCGTTGTGGTGCGCGGCATCCCCCTCAGTTTTTCCGCCGATATCGGCGAGATCGTGCAAAAGCGGACCCTGCCGTTCCGCCTTGCCGCTACGGTCATTCCGGGCGACGTCAAAACCCGGTTCAACGGCGCGGTCAGCGGCATCGACAAAAAGCCTCGTCTGAAAGGCAAGCTCGCCATCGATGGCGCCAACCTGCGGGAGTTTGTCGCCGGCGTGGCGGATGGCGCAGCTCTGCCGGACATGCTGGCCAAACCGTTTAAACTTTCGGCGAACGTCGCCGCCACCGAAAAGCTGGCCGAGGTGAGTGGGTTGGGGTTTGAGCTCAACGGCTCCAAGGGCACCGGCCGGATCAGCCTTGAGATGGGCAAGACCATCGACCTGGATATCGGGTTGACCCTCAATAAGTTTGATGTGGACAGGCTCCTGGCGCCGGCCCCCGACACGCCCAAGACCGCCGGCCAGGACACTGCCGCGAAATCCGCCGAACAGGGTTCAGCCACATTGAGTCTGGGCGACCGGCCATCCGCCGTGAAACCGGCATCGGGACCGGCGGGCTTGGCGGCGCTGCCAGCCAATCTTAACGCCACCGTTAACCTCGGGATTGAAGCGCTGACCTATAAAGGAGAAGCGATCCGCCAGGCCAAGTTCAACGCCGACCTGTCCAACCAGGAGCTTACACTGAACCAGGTCTCGGCGCTCCTGCCCGGCAATTCGGACGTGGCGCTGTTCGGCTTTGTCTCGCAAAAAGGCGCGCAGCCGCAGTTCGACGGCTCGGTAGATTTCTCCACCAATGACCTCCGGTCGTTGTTGTCCTGGGCCGGGGTGAAGGTCGATGGCATTGCCCAGGATCACCTCCGCAAATTATCCGTTGCGGCCAAAGTCTCCGGCAATCCGGACAGCGTCTCCCTCACCGAGATTCATAGCCAGGCGGACAATACAAAAATTACCGGCGCTGCGACGGTCGCCCTTCGCGCGCGGCCCTCCATCGGCGCCAATATTTCCATCGATCGGGTCAATCTTGACGCCTACCTGCCGAAAGCCACGGCCGCCCCCGCGTCATCAAGCCCGACATCCTCATCTTCGGCCACCGGCGGACAAACTGATCAGCCCGCCGCCACGGCTGCCGTCGCAAATCCGTTGGCGGCCTTGGGCGCCTTAGGCGGCATCGATTTCAATCTTAAAGCCAAACTGGACAGTCTGACCTTCCAGGAACAACGGGTCAGCGGCATCAGCGTAGATTCAACCCTGGTCAATGGCGATCTGACATTTAAAGACTGGACGGTCCGCAACTTCGCCGGTGTGACCGCCAAGATCAAAGGTGGGATTACGGGTCTCCGCGAAAGCAGTGGTCCGGTCGACCCGGCCTTCAAGGATTTCAACGTGTCCTTAACCAGCAAATCGCTGGCGCGAGCCTTTAAAGTCAGCGGCATCACCCCACCGGTATCTCCGACCAAGCTGGGCCCGGTGTCGGTGTCCACCACGCTGAATGGAAGGCCCGCCGAGCTGCGTCTGGCCTCATTGGTCAACGCCACCGGTGGCGAATTTTCCATGGACGGGACCGCAAGCGGTCTCACCGGGCTGCCGGCCTTCGACGGCCAGATACGCCTCACCCATAAGGACTTTGACAGTGTCCTGTCACTGCTGAACGTGGATTACCGGCCGGCCTCGGGCAAGTTTGGTCGCATCGACGTGGCTGGTAAAATTTCCGCCAATCCGGGCGGCGTCGCTATGACCAGCCTCGCCGGCGAAGCAGCCAGGGTGAAGTTCGCGGGCGATGCCGGTGTGCAATGGCTGGGCCCCCGCCCCGCCATCACCGCCGATCTGAAAACCGGCACATTGAACATCAACAGCCTGTTGCCCCGGTCCGATGCACCCAAGCGCTCGAGCGGAACCCGGACCGCGCCATCCCCGAGTTCACGAAGCAGCAGCCGCGCCTCGGCGCCAACAGGCGGCGGACGCTGGTCAACCGAGCCCATCGACCTTTCCGCGCTGACGGCGTTTGACGCCAATGTGGGTCTCGCCTCGTCCAAGGTTATTTATGACAAAGCGAGCGTGGAGAATTTGGTCCTGGCCGGCGTGTTGAAGAACGGCATCCTGGATGTGCGCCGGCTTACCGGCAAAATGTTCGGCGGCGACGTGAAGATGGACGCCAAGGTTATCGCTTTCCAAGGCAGCGGTCAGTATCAGACCCGGTTCTCCGTTTCCCGGCTCAGCGTGCCGGCGGCGCTCGCGGCCTACGGCAACCGCTCCATGAAATCCGGCACCATGGAGCTGGTCGGCGATTTCCGCACCAGCGGGCGCTCCGAGGCGTATATGATCGCGGCGCTGGGCGGCAACGGCTCGCTGGCGCTGACCAATATCGACGTAAGCTCGGGGGCAGCCAAAGGCTCCTCATTCTCTGGTGTGACAAGTTTGCTCGGGTCACTCTACGGATTTGCCCGGAAGCTCGGTGGCAAGACTGGCCGGGATGTCGCCGATCTGCGCGGTAATTTCCGGGTGGATAAGGGCATCGCCAGCTTCGACGATCTGACCCTGGTCTCCGGCATCGGCAACGGCACCGCCAAGGGCGTCGTCGATCTGCCCAACTGGCAAACCAACACCTCGGGCCAGCTTCAACTTGCCGACAATCTGGTTTTGCAGTTGCTGACCAAATCGTCGGGACCGCAAATGATCCCGTTCCAGGTCTCCGGCCGGATGGACGCGCCCAATGTGAAATTGGACACCAGCGCCTTCACCAGCGGTATCCGGGTGCCGGGTGTGCTGGACAAGAAGATCGAACAGCTCAAACAGAAGAAGGGCGTGGGCCAGGTCTTGAACAAGATTTTCCCCGGCGCTCAACCGGCGCCGGCGCCCGCACCAAGCGGCACGTCAACCGGCGCGCCGCCGCCGCAGCAACCCTCGCAGCAAGAGCCGGCCCCGCAAAAAACCAAGCCGGAAGATGTCCTCAAGGGAATTTTGCGCGGGCTCACTCGCTGACGTGTTAGCCTTTTAGGGCCGCCAAAACATAAACCCTGAGCGCGCTCGACAGATTACCGGATCGGGCATCGTCGATCTCCGCCACCAGCTTGCCCAGCGACATACCCCGCCGGGCGGCAATCACCTTCAACTCCTGCCAAAACGCGTCTTCCAGGGACACGCTGGTCCGGTGACCAGAGATCAGCACCGAATGCTTTCGTATCATGCTGGGATCATCCGCCATCGGACGAACGCCTTAGGTCAGCCGCCAGGCGGTCAGGGCACCGACAAGCGCGCCGTTAAGGAGACAGGCGACACCAAACAAATAAAGACCACGGCCGACATCGCGCGGCGTCGCCATGGCGGTGCCGTCGCCGATCCAGGATTCCTGGATGGTCTCTTGCGCAAACTTGCGCGGCCCCGCCAGGGTCAGGCCCAGGGCGCCGGCCATCGCCGCCAACGGCCAACCGATATTGCGCGACCGGTGCTTGCCCGCATCCCGGAACATGATCACCAGGGATTTCGCAGGACTGACCGTGGGCACGAAGAGAGAGGCCACGAGCACGAACAGCCCGGACAGCAAGGCCGGCACAAACAGGAGAATATCGTTGAGCCTGGCGGCGGTGAACCCGAACGCCCTATATTTCACAGTCTTCCGGCCGATCCGGCTGTCCAGGATGGAAATCGCCTTGAATACCAAAAGACCGGGAAAACCGAAGAGCACGTACCAGAACACCGGCCCCAGCACGCCGGCGGCCAGGGTCTCCGCGCAGGCTTCGATCCCGGTGCGCGCCACATTGTGGGCGTCCATTTTCTCCACCGACTCGCTGGTCAGCGGGGCGAGCGACTGCCGCGCCGTTTCCACCCCGTCATCCCGGAGCGCCTTGCCGATCTTCCTGACCTGGGCATAGGTGCCCCGCTGGTCGATCAGCATCATGATCAACAGCGCTTCAAACGCCCAGAACATGGGGATGGTCTGGGACAGAAACGCCACCGCCCAGCCGAACAGCGTACAGACAAGCACCAAGAAAAGGGTAAAAACCGCGCCGCGCACCGCCCGGTCGGTCTGAGAGCGGGTTTCCCGGTTCAATTTCCGGTCGCACCAGTCGGCGTAAGCGCTCAGCAACCGCATCGGGTGCACGCTTAACGCCTTCAACGCGTTCCACTGGCCCGCGTACGCCTCGACCACCATCGCCAACAGCAGCAAAATCAACGGGTCAAAGCCGCCCGGCCGGTCCATAATGCCAAACATTCCCATGGCCGCAGAATGAGCGGGATACGGCCCGCCGTCAATCATCGGGCCGGTCTTGATCCGCCGGACGGAGGCCCGTAAGAGAGGACACGATTAGAGAGACGTTCATCCATGCCGATCCGTAAATCTATCCTCATTCTGGGACTGGTGATCCTGTTGGTCGCCGGCGGCCTGTCCACCGTGCTGTTGCTCGGCGGCGGCAACATGGCCGGCAACGATCAGATCATAGTGGTCAACAAGGGCAGCCGGCCGGCGGAGAACGCGTCCTCGGCGCCGCCCGTGGGCGGGCCGTTCAATCTGGTGGACGGCGAGGGAAAGCTTGTGTCCAACGCGGACTTTGCCGGGCAAAACCTGCTGATTTTCTTCGGCTTCACACATTGCCCGGATGTCTGTCCACAGACGCTGTCGACCTTAAGCCGCGCGTTGGAGCTGATCGGTAAAGACATCAACAAAGTACAACCGCTTTTCATCACGGTCGATCCCTTGCGCGACACGCCCGACGTGGTGAAAGCCTATATCGCCAACTTTCATCCCAAGCTGATCGGGCTGACCGGCACCTCCCGGCAGGTCAGCGCCGCCATGCGCGCCTACCGAATCTATGCCGCGAAAATGGGCGATGACCTCCACGTCACATCCGATTATCAGGTGGATCACACCTCCATCACCTACCTCATGGGGCCTGACGGGGCGTTCAAGACCTTCTTTTCCTTGGGCGATTCCCCCGAAGCCATCGCCTCGAAACTTCGCCTAAATCTTTAACTGGGCAAGTCCCGGCCGGCCGGTGTAAACAGGACCCATGTCTTCGGGACCGACAACACCCCCCGCCGCCGGCGACGCGGACGACGTTCCCCTCTGGAAACGGAAGTCCCTGAAGGACATGTCCCTGGACGAGTGGGAATCCC
>JAYQGD010000099.1:0-8165 GCA_038140415.1 Rhodospirillaceae bacterium | reverse complement strand
GGTTTCTCCTATAGGGCTTCATCACCGGATTCGCCGGTACGAATTCGCACCGCCGCACCCAAATCCAGGACGAAGATTTTTCCATCTCCAATATTCCCGGAGTTGGCGGCCGTTTTGATGGCCTCGATGGCCGTGTCCACCTGTGCATCGGTAACAGCAACCTCGACTTTGGTTTTGGGCACAAAACTAATCGCGTATTCTGCACCCCGATAAATTTCCGTGTGTCCTTTTTGACGGCCGAAGCCGGACACTTCGCTGGAGGTCAGGCCGGTGATCCCCGCGTCAACGAGGGCCTCCCGAACGGCTTCCAGCTTAGCCGGCTTGATAATCGCCATGACGAGTTTCATCGGACGACTCCTTGTTACAGTTAAAAAAAATGCCACACCTCGCGTGTGAGTTTTCCCCCGAAGGCACGCAGGCATAGCCTTGTTAGCGCTCAAACGGCGTTCAACAGGGAGACACATCTCAAGTTCCGTGCCAAACTCCTATTATTGTTTTATTTCAATAGGTTAAGAGAGAATCGGCCGCACGGAAGGCCAATATTATGCCTAAATATTATTCATTTTGCGCTGCATAATAAAATATGCATAATTATTATGCAAAAAAGAGGCTAGACATTCCCCGGTCCAGGCTCGCATATGGCGGTCTCGTTGCTTTTTGATGATCACAGGGCGTTTATTTTGGCCGACAGTCGAACGGATATCGTGATTATTGGCGCCGGTCTGACCGGCGGCGTGATGGCCGTGGCGCTGGCGTCAGCCGGATTACTATGTGTCGTCGTTGACCACCAGGCGCCGCCCGAGCAATTGGCGCCGGAGTTCGACGGCCGCGCGTCGGCGATCGCCCAAGCGCCGAAACAGATGCTGGATCGTCTGGGCATTTGGTCCCGCGTGCCGGCCGAGGACTCGCCGATCCTGGATATCCGGGTTTCGGATGGGGAGTCCCGGCTGTTTCTGCATTATGACCACGAAGAGGTAGGTGTCCCCGCCCTGGGCTACATGGTGGAGAACAGGCATTTGCGCTTCGCCGTCCAGCAGGCGGTTCAAGAGGCCGACGGTGTGCGGCTCATGGCCCCGGCCGACATCTCCGCAATCGAGGCGGGCCCTGACATGACGATTGTCACGTTGAAAGACGGCCGGCGGATCGCCGCGCGCATGGTCATCGCCGCCGATGGACGTCGTTCATGGACGAGAGAGCAAGCCGGCATTCAGGTCACCGCCTGGGATTACGGCCAGACAGGCTTTGTCTGCACCGTCGCCCACGAGCATCCCCACCAATACGTGGCGCACGAACGATTTCTCCCGGCCGGGCCGTTTGCCATCCTGCCGCTGTCGGACAACCGGGCCTCCATCGTCTGGACGGAAAAGGACCCCGCCGCCGCATACATTAAGTCCATGGATGACAAAGCCTATATGGCGGCATTGGCCCGGCGGTTTGGTGATTTTCTCGGAGAGCTCGAGCTGGTCTCGCCGCGCTGGGCCTATCCGTTGTCCCTGCAGTTTGCCCGGTCCAGCACCGCCGAGAGGCTGGCGCTGATCGGTGACGCGTCCCACGCCATGCATCCGATTGCCGGGCAGGGATTGAACATGGGGCTTCGGGATGTGGCGGCGCTGGCCGAAGTATTGACCGACGCCCATCGGCTTGGTCTCGACATCGGTGCGGCGCATGTGCTGGAAGGCTATGAGCGCTGGCGCGGCTTTGACAATATGCTGATGCTGGCCTCCACGGACGGGTTGAACAGATTGTTCTCCAATGACCTGCCGCCGGTGCGCCTGGCCAGGGATCTGGGTCTCGCTGCGGTCAATAAGATCGGGCCGCTGAAGAAAGCGTTCATGCGCCACGCCATGGGCCAGTCGGGCAACCTGCCCCGCCTGCTCAAGGGCCAGGCGCTTTGATGAAGACCCCCTGATGATGAGCCCCAAGGTTCGCAGCCTCGCCATCCTGGCCTTTTGTGAAGTGGCGGTCATGGCCTTGTGGTTTTCGGCCTCCGCCGTATTGCCCTCGATCATGGCGGAGGTCGATCTCGGCCACACGTTTGCCTCGCTCTACACCAGCGCGGTGCAGGCCGGGTTCGTCGCCGGCACGCTGGTCAGCGCGGTCTTGGGCCTCGCCGACCGGCTCAAGCCGCAGCGGTTTTTCATGGCCTCCGCCCTCATCGCGGCCATCGCCAACGGGGCGATCCTGTGGCTCGATCCGGCGTCGTCCGCCGTCATCGTTATGCGGTTTATCACCGGCGCCTGCATGGCCGGCGTCTATCCGGTGGGCATGAAGATGGCCAGCACCTGGGCCAAGGGCGATCTTGGCTTGCTGGTCGCCATCCTGGTCGGCGCGCTGACTCTTGGCTCCGGCTTTCCTCATATGTTCAACGCGTTCGGCGGGGTCGACTGGCGGCTGACCATCGGCATTTCCTCAGGCGTGGCCCTATCCGCGGCGTTTCTGATTCATCTGGTGGAGCTGGGCGCGCCGCCGGCCAAGTCGCCGCCCTTCAACCCCCGATATCTGTTGACCGCGTTCAAGTCCAAATCTCTCCGGCTGGCCAACTTCGGCTATCTGGGCCACATGTGGGAGCTCTATGCCATGTGGGCCTGGCTGGGCGTGTTCCTGGACGCCAGCTTCCGGGCGTCGGGCGGCGATAATCCGGCGTTCTGGGCGCGGCTGGCGACGTTTCTCTCCATCGGTGTCGGCGGTGTGTTCGGCTGTTTGCTGGCGGGCTATCTGGCGGACCGGCACGGCCGGACCACGGTGACCATGACCGCCATGACCGTCAGTGGCGCGTGTGCGTTACTGGCCGGCGCGCTGTTCGGCGCGCCGCCGATTTTGCTGACGCTGGTCTGCGTGATCTGGGGCGTGTCCATCATCGCCGATTCGGCCCAGTTCTCGGCGAGCATTGCCGAACTCTCCGAGCCGCAATTCGTCGGCACCATGCTGACCGTGCAGACCTGCGCCGGCTTTCTGCTCACGCTGATCACCATCCACCTGATGCCGGTGCTGGTCGAGGCCACCAATTGGCAAATCGCGTTCGCGGTTTTGGCGGCAGGGCCGGTGTTCGGGGTATGGTCGATGGCGCGGCTGCGCAGCCACCCGGATGCGGTGAAACTGGCCGGCGGGCGGCGCTAGCTCAGAATTTTCTCGATGGTGGCGGCCAGTTCGTCCCGATTGAACGGCTTGGCCAAGCGGTGAAACTCGCCACTGCGGGACGCGATTTCCGGATTCTTGATATCGGAATAGCCGGACATCAGCAGCACTTTCACGTCCGGTAAGCTGCGGCGCACTTCGTCGGCCACGCTGATGCCGGTCCGCCCGCCGGGCAGGACCACATCGGTCAACAACAGGTCCACATTGTCGTTTTCGGTAACCGCGTGCAGAGGTTCTTTGCCGTCTTCGCCATTGATGACCTTGTAGCCGATGCTGTGCAGCATATCGATGACCGTGTCGCGGACGGTTTCGTCATCCTCGACCAGCAGAATGCTTTCGCCGTGTCCGACGGTCGGCTTGGCCTCTTCCGTTTCCTGATGTTGGGCTTCCCCTGCGGTGGACCGGGGGAAGAATAATTTCACCGTGGTCCCTTCGCCGAGGGTGCTCAGGATATCGACCCCGCCGCCGGCCTGTTTGACCATGCCCATCACCATGCTGAGGCCCAATCCGTTGCCCTCGCCCTCGCCCTTGGTGGTGAAGAAAGGATCGAACACCAGATCGATATGTTCCTCGGAAATGCCGGTACCGGTGTCTGAAACGGATACGCAGACGAAATCGCCGTCCAGGGGGTCTGAGTGGGTGAGGTTGTTGGCCTCCCCCATCGTCAGGTTTTCGCCGCGGATGGTCAGCGTGCCACCGTCTTCCATGGCGTGACGGGCGTTAATGCCCAAATTCAAAATGGCGTTTTCGAACTCGCTGCGGTCGATGGCGACAGGCCACAGGTTTTCGTCAAGTGACCAGATGATCTCGACCGTTTCGCCCAGGGACCGCTGCATCAAATCCTTCAGGCCGTCGGTCATGTCGAGGATCGACACGGTTTTGGCTTCCGACGATTGAGTCCGGGAGAATTCCAGCATGCGGTTGACCAGAGCGCTGCCCCGCGCCACGGCTTCCATAGCCGAGTCGAGCCGCTCCCCATTATTGTCATCATCGGGGCGCAGCATCACCAGTTGGATGTTGCCGGTGATCACCGAGAGCAGGTTGTTGAAATCGTGCGCAATGCCGCTGGTGAGCTGGCCGATAGCCTCCATCTTCTGGGCTTGCTGAAGCTGACGCTCCATCAGACGCTCGTTGGTCACATTCGAATAGACGGACACAAGGCTGCCGTCCGCGAGGATTGAGCGGCGCACCCGATGCACCTTTCCCTCGCTAGTGGTGTTGTAGTGGGTATGCTCCCCGGCGCGCTCACTTCCGTCGCCCTCGCTCTCCTCCGCCGTGATGGCGTCGCGGGCCTCCACGACGTACCCGCCGGCGTCTCTGATCTCCCGGTACTCCCGCATGGTCAGGCCGGGACGGAGGAACGGCGACACATCGGGGTTCATTTCCCGGAAGCGGCGGTTGCAGGCGACAAACCGGTGGTTGGCGTCCCAAATGATGATCCCGTCGGTCAGGTCTTCCAGCGCCTCGAAATAAATATGTTCCAGCGCGCCGGCTGCGCTCAGCGACGCTTCGGGCCGGGCGGTCACCCGGATCGAGCCGATATAGCCGACAGGGCCGCCATCCGTGCCGCCGGTGGGGACGCCGCTGACCGCGACGGGGCGCTCCAATCCATCGGCGCCGACAAGACGGCATCGAACATCCCGGAAAGCCGCGCCGCCATCCATGGTGGATTTTAAGTTGGCGGCGTCCGGGGTGAGGTCCCAAATTTGCTGGCCGAGCAGGCTCTCGCCCAACGAGTGGGGGTCGCCCGTCGGCGTGGCATGTACTTTTTGAATGACATGGTTGTCGTCGGCTTCCCAAAACAGATCGACTGATGCCGACAGCAGGGTCGTCATCATGGCGGCGGCGGCCTCTTGATTGTCTTCGCGCTCCGCGACGAGTTTTTCCAGGATCCGGTTCACACCCGCACTACCTTAATGGGCTCATGTTATCGTTGATACATCACACCATTATAGTATGGGCTCAGCAGATTTCTGGCAATTTACTCAAATACTTCAATATGTTTCAACAGGAGGAAATTGCGCCGAAAACTCCGGAAAAACCTCCGGATTTAATCGCGCCTCAGGTCACTTTTCCGAGAGCCAGGTATTGATCAGCCAGCGGGAGATGGAGTAGCCGGGCGGCGGCAGGATGTTGCCTTCTGCCGCCATCTCGTGGACCTCGTCCCGGGAAAACCAGCGCGCGTCCAGAAGTTCGTTGTCGATCAGGTCCACATCCACATTCACGCCGACGGCCCGGAAGCCGAGCATGATCGACGCCGGGAAGGGCCAGGGCTGAGAGGCCTGATAGACTTGGTCGACCGTGCGGATGCCGGTTTCCTCATACACTTCGCGGGCCACGGCGTGCTCCAGCGACTCGCCCGGTTCCACGAACCCGGCGATGGTGGAATAGCGCAGGCCTTGAAACCGCTTGTTATGGCCCAACAGGCACTTGTCCTCGGTCGGGTGGGTGACCAGCATGATCACCGCCGGGTCGGTGCGGGGAAAATGACTCCGGGCGCAGTCCTCATTTGAACATTTGCGTTCATGACCGCTCCGCCGGCTGATGGTCGGGCTGCCGCACGCGCCGCAGAATTGATGGGTGCGGTTCCAGTAGCTCAACGCCCGTGCATAGGCCAGATACCCGGCCTCCCGCGACTCGACCGTAGAGGCCAGCCGGCGTAAGTCCTCAAACGACGCGCCGTCGGGCAGGGGCGCGTCTTCCGGCGCGTCCAAGTGCGACAGCTCTGCGCCGTAATAGGCGACGCCGTCCTCCAGACCCAAGAACATCAGGATTGAGGCGTTTTCCTCAAACCAGGCGGCATCGGATCGTTCCAGTTTGACGGCCCTGGGGTCGTCCAGCCAGACCAGGCTCCTGTCCCGCCAAACAGGCAGAATGATTTCCCGGGCATTCGCCAAATCGGGGTGCTGCGCGCCCGGTTCCTGGCGCAAATGAGCGGCGCGGTCGAGAATCGCCCGGTCAAAATAGAAGCGTTCGTTCATGGCGGCGAAATTTGCACAGACCGGCCCATTGCGCAATCACCCCGTTGCCGGGCGGCACTCAAATTGGTGTTTCCCGGCCCTCGGGTTTTGGAGTAAATTTGCCTCACATGACGTGGTTCCCCACATTCTTTCAAATTATTCGCCGTCGCAGCCGCCCGTCATTGGTCGCGAGGGTGCTGTTGCTGGCGCTTGTGCCGGGCTTAGGCGCCTGCACGTCGCCGCATCAGACCGACATTTTCACGGCGCTGGATGCGACGGGATTCGTGCCCAATCAGGCGGAGGTGGTGGCCGCCGCTGATTGGAAAGAGGCCTTCATCATCGAAATTCAAATCCGCCAGAACGAATTTCAGCCCGCGATTATTCGAATACTTCAAGGCGAGCCGCATATTCTGATCGTGGAGAACCGGGATCAAGTGCCGCACATTCTGACCTCAACCGAATTTTTTAAGACCACGGCGATTCGCAAGGTTTTGACGGAGACCGAGGAAATCAGCGGCGCGAACCTGATCGGGCTTCACCTCAAGCCCGGCGAAATCAAGGAAATCCACTTCGTGCCCGTTCTCGACGGCTGGTATGATTTCGAGGGATCCGACGGCGGGCCGGCCGTCTACCTCACCGACCGCTATTTTGCGCCCTGGAGTCGGGGTGCACGCTTGGGCATGGTCGGCGCCTTCATCGTCGAACCGTGATATTCACCGACCGTCGAGGCGGATAAACCTCCTGGCATTCGGTCTTGCCTCGCCTCCCCCTTCACCTGCTATATTTCGGTTGGGAGATCGGCCGTGGACGGACCGCTCGCCAACCCGGTCAGGTCCGGAAGGAAGCAGCCGTAACGAGTTTCGTCCGGGTCGCGTGTCCGGTCTCCTTTTCCCGCCGGCCCCGCGCAGTTTGCGCCCGATAGATGACCGACAGCGATCCAATGAATGATGAACCACAATTGATCACCGGGGAGCCTGACCAGCCCGGCAAGGAGTCGGGATCGTACCGGGTGCTGGCGCGCAAATACCGGCCGGAAAATTTCCACGCTCTGATCGGCCAGGACGCCATGGTGCGGACCCTGACCAATGCTTTTGATTCGGGCCGGCTCGCCCATGCGTTTATTCTGACCGGTGTCCGGGGCGTGGGCAAAACCACCACCGCCCGGATCATCGCCCGCGCGCTCAATTGCATCGGCCCCGACGGCAACGGCGGGCCGACCATTGACCCGTGCGGCGAATGCGAGATGTGCACGGCGATCTCCGAAGACCGGCTGGTTGACGTGATGGAGATGGACGCTGCCAGCCGCACCGGCGTGGACGACGTGCGGGAGCTGATCGAAGGCGTGCGCTACAAGCCCGTCGCCGCGCGCTATAAAGTCTATATTATTGACGAGGTGCACATGCTGTCCCGCAACGCGTTCAATGCGTTGCTGAAAACCCTCGAAGAGCCGCCGGAGCATGTGAAGTTTATTTTCGCCACCACCGAGATTCGCAAGGTGCCCGTGACCGTACTCTCCCGCTGCCAGAGATTTGATCTGCGCCGGGTGGATGTGGAGACTCTGTCGAAGCATTTCACTGGGATCGCCGAGAAAGAAAACGCCAAGATTTCCGCGCCGGCCATTGCGCTGATCGCCCGGGCGGCGGACGGCTCGGTCCGGGACGGCCAAAGCCTGCTGGATCAGGCGATTGCCACCGGCGCGGCGGATGGCGGGGAACTGACGGACGTGGATGTGCGTGACATTCTCGGTCTCGCCGACCGGGAGCGCAGCTTTGATCTTTTGGAACAGGTGATGGCCGGCGATGTGGCCACGGCGCTGGACACGCTGACCGAGGATTACACCAATGGCGCGGACCCGCTGATCGTGTTGCAGGATTTACTGGATGTGGTTCACTGGCTGACCCGGGTGAAGGTGACCCCGGCCCTGGCCGATGACCCGTCCAACGCGGAAAGCGACCGCGTGCGGGGCAAGGACTTATCAGCCCGCCTCTCCATGGCGGCGCTCAGCCGCGCCTGGCAGATGCTGTTGAAAGGCCTCCGGGAAGCCCAGTCCGCGCCCATGCCGATCCAGGC
>JAYQGD010000098.1:0-8173 GCA_038140415.1 Rhodospirillaceae bacterium | reverse complement strand
TTGGTTTGGGTGAACTCAGCCATCCGTGCGGCCGGACCGGACACGTGATTGATGTCCATGGCCTTCATGGTGCGGGAAGACGTGCCGGCCAGAGCCCAAAGCTTTTGGCTCTTCAAATCCTCGACGGAGTTGATGGGTTTGTCCAAGGCGGTGAAGAAGTGCACGCCGGGGAACTGGAATTGCGCCAGAACATGCACATTGTCGTCGGCAAATTCGTTCTTGCCGGCGAAATGCTTGTTCCAGGTTTCCCAGAAGGCGACGGAACCCTGAGCGCCGGTGCCTTTGTTGATGAACGGCAGGATACCGAAACCGGGGCCGACGGCGCGCTTGGCGGTAAAGGCGTGGAAGATAAAGGCGCAGTCATAGGTGCCCGCGGCGATACCGTCGATCTGCTTGGGTGGCGGGGCGGCGTTGGCCGGCAGGAAGCGCGGCTTCACGGCGCCGTTGGTCGCCTTGGCGACATCCTTGCCCCAAGCTTTGAGGCCTTTGTTCACGAAGTGCTTCGGGCCCGTAAACACGTTGCAGACCCAGTTTTCGGCAGCATGGCCGGTATTGGCGCTGGCGGCCAAGACGACCACAGCACCAGCGGCGACAGCCGTAAGTTTTGACTTGAGCATATGCGAATTCCTCCCATGGAATGCTGTTGTAAATTATTGAAATACGCGATTACTCCACTCTAGCGCAAGCCGGGTTACGCGGGCAAGTTGCCTCGAAATTTATTTCATTCTGCGGAATTCGTGAAACTGTCTGGGACAAAGTGCGCGCGCGGGATAAAATGGCCGACAATTGCTCACGCTACCGTGCCGAGGTGCAACATGCCCGATCTTTTTGAAAATCCCGTGGGGTTGGACGGATTTGAATTCGTGGAATTCGCCGCGCCCGACCCGTCCCATCTGGAAAAGGTGTTTGAAGGGCTGGGCTTCTCCCGGATTGCCGAGCACCGATCCAAGAAGGTCAGCCTCTACCGCCAAGGGCACATCAACTTTATCGTCAATCGCGAAGACCGCAGCCAGGCGGACTATTTCGCGGAAGAACACGGGCCGTCGGCCTGCGGCATGGCCTTCCGGGTGCGGGATGCGCACGCAGCTTATAAATATCTGGTGGAGAAGGGCGCGCAACCGGTCGATATCCCGACCGGGCCCATGGAACTGCGCCTCCCCGCTATCAAGGGCATCGGCGGCGCGCCGGTCTATCTGATTGACCGGTACGACGATGAATCCAGTATCTACGACATCGACTTCAAGTATGCCGACGGCGCCGATCAGCATCCCCCCGGCGTCGGCCTGTTGGAGATCGATCATCTGACCCACAATGTGTACCGGGGCCGGATGGCCTTTTGGGCCAGCTATTACGAGCGCCTGTTTAATTTCCGGGAAATCCGCTTTTTCGACATAAAAGGCGAATATACGGGGCTCACCTCCAAGGCGATGACTGCCCCGGATGGTAAAATCCGCATTCCCTTGAACGAAGAGGCGGCCGGCAGCGAGGGCCAGATCGAGGAGTTTCTGATGGCTTTCAACGGGGAAGGCATCCAGCATATCGCACTCTCCACGGCGGATATCTACGCCACCGTGGATCAACTGCGCGCCAACGGCATCGAATTTATGTCACCGCCGCCGGATACCTATTATGAGATGCTGGCGGAACGGTTGCCGGGGCATGGGGAACCGGTGGAGGCCATGAAATCCAGCGGAATCCTGGTCGACGGCAGCACCGCGGACGGCGATCCCCGTATTCTCCTGCAAATCTTCACCGACACCCTGTTGGGCCAGGTTTTCTTTGAAATTATCCAGCGGAAAAAGGATGAAGGCTTCGGCGAAGGGAACTTCCAGGCGCTGTTTGATTCCATCGAACGGGACCAGTTCGCACGCGGCGTGGTCGGCGGCGAAGATTGAGCCGTTTCACACCCCCTAATTTACTAAAATAAAACGTGAAATAGACGTTTTAAAAATACGTGCTAAATTTTCAACTTCCACTATACTGCGCACCATCGTTCTGCAGGTTCGGAAGTAAACCATTTAACTTGGCGTCGTTTCTCGTATCTGTTCCCACCGTGTATACACGGTCGAACGATGTACATGTTGATTAGATTTTGGAGTAACCATGCAAGGTACAGTTAAATGGTTCAATCCGACCAAAGGGTACGGATTTATCGAACCGGCCGAAGGCGACAAAGATGTCTTCGTGCACATCTCGGCCGTAGAGAAGGCCGGGCTGCAGACGCTTACTGAAGGACAGAAGATCGAATTCGAATTGGTGCCTGGCCGTGATGGCCGGACCGCCGCGGATAACATTTCCGTCGTCGAATAAGTCTATTTCCGTGTCAACGGTGAGTTGGTGAGCCGCCGGTATTAACCGGCGGACACTCTTCTTTTTGTCTCGCGCTGCGAGGCAAGACACAAAAAAAACGGGGGCCCAACGGCCCCCGTTTCTTGTTTTGGATTGAAGCTTAACGTTTCAACTTACAGTGATCGCGCTCCTTGGAGCGGGAGTCGGTGACAACCACCCCCCGGTTCTGGACCGTCCAGCTGCCGTCGGCGGCTTTAATCACCTCACGGGCATAGAAGTCCTGAATCGGATAGTGGTTGAAGTCATATTTGAACTTGCCACGGACGGCGGCGAAGTCGGCTTTTTCGAGCGCGGCCCGCATTTGGTCCATCTTCGACACGTCGCCGTTCACGGCGTCCACACCGGACTTGATCAGCATCATGGTCTCATAGGCCTGAGCGGCGAAGTGAGACGGGATTTGACCGTGCTTCTTCTTGTAATCCGCCACGAACTTTTGGTTAGCGGCATTCGGAAGATCCGGTGACCACTGATTGGTCTGCCAAGTGCCGATCACGTTGGTGCCGTTCTTCTGGAAGATCGGCAGGTTCGCCATGTCGATGGAGAACACGTGATAGAGCGGCGTCGTCGCGTTCATGCCCGCCTGATCATATTGCAGGAAGAACTTCGGACCCCAGGCGCCGGGATAGAAGACCACCACGGCATCCGGCTTGGCAGCCTTAACCTTGGTGATTTCGGCGGACCAGTCCTTGTGGCTGGTCGGCACCAGTTCGCGGCCGACGACCTGCCCCTTGTAGGTGCTTTCGATGCCGCCCACGACCTGCTTACCAGCCGCGTAGTTGAGCGACAGGATATAGAGTTTCTTCACACCGCGCTTATTGAGGAACTCGCCCATGGCGGCAGCGTTCTGGCTGTTGTCCCAGGACACATTGAAGAAGTTCTTGTGGCAGCGCTTGCCGGCGAACTCGTTGTGACCCGCATTGGCGCTGAACATGAACTTGTTGGCGCGGAGCACGACCGGCGCCGACGCATTCAGCACGTGCGACCAGATGTAGCCGGCAACGATGTCGACCTTGTCGGACTTGATCAGCTTTTCGGTTTTCTGTTTGCCGGTCTTGGGGTTCAGGCCGTCATCTTCGAAGATGATGCTGACCTTCTTGCCGCCCATCATGCCGTTCATGTGGTCCAGCGCGAGGTTGGCGCCGTTCCGTTGCTGTTCACCCAGCAGCGCGGCCGGCGTCGTCAGCGTGGTGACAAACCCGATTTTGATGTCCTGAGCCTGGGCGCTTGCGGCTGACATAGCCAGCAAGGGTAACGCCCAAAGTAAATGACGTTTCTTCATAGAGGATACTCCCTGTTAACGTGGTTGGTAGAATTGGCGATAGATTAGAGAATTTTGCGACAGATTGGTACCCTTTCCCGCAAATACCGGGGAGGGGATTTCCACAAGTCCTCAGACGTCCGGCCAGATACGTTCGCCGATGCTCGGACTGCCCGGCGCGTGCGCCGTGTAGTTTACCACCTTGTTGGTCCATTCGCCATCGGTGAAGGCCAGGGACTCGTGTCCCATGAAATTATCGTGGTGCGCCTGGGCGGAGACGAACTCATAAAGGATCACGTGTTTCACCCAGCCGGCGACGGTCACCAGTTTGCGGGCAGCGACCGCACCCTCCATCCGGGCGATGGCCGGCAGGCGGTAGTCCGCGTACCAGTCGATCAGATCGAACTCTTCCTCCACGCTCCGCACCCGGAAATGACCAAGCTGGATAAACGGCGCCGGGGTCGAGCTGGGCGCCCGCTGGTCAACGGCGGGTCCGTTCACCCGGGCTTGTTCCGTGGTTACCACCTTGCGGCGGCCTTGCTGCAAGGCGAGCATCTTTTGCGTTTCCGGTGACGCCTCATCAATCTTGTCGAAGTTAGGCTGGAAGAAAACGTGAGGGCTGCCGGCGCCGACCATCATCGCGTATTCGGAGCCTTGGGGTATCTCGTCCATATCCGGCGGCCGGCCGACAACGGTGGAGAGTTTCTTCACCATCTCGTCGGTCTTGATAATCTTGTAGTGAGCGGTCCACAGAATTCCAGGGCGGGACAAGACCTCCGGCAGGTACGTGCTGTGCAGCCAATTCAGGTAGTTTTCCCGGTCTTCGTCCTTCAGGTCGTACCAAACGATGCGGATGCTTTCATCCATGAAAATTTCCTCAAATTTTTTTTGCGGCCGGTCAAATCCGATTCTTGAACTGCATCATTCCTATCCGGCAAAGTTTAGAATGATTCTTCTAAATAAGAGCGAAAATTCGGATTGTTCAATGCAAATCATGGGTTGCCCTGTTGCGAGTACTTAGGTACATTCCCCTGCGCTTAGATAAAATCGGGCGAGTTTAACAGGGAATGCTCTTGTGGGGCCGTCGGGAATGACGGCCCCATTTTTAATGGCCACCCGCTTCCAGCGCGAGGCTGAAATCCCGAATTCTAAACATTTAAATGAGTGGTCTTGCTGCGGAAGCGCTGCAAAATAAATCAGGCGGCAGCCTGACCGTTTTCCTGCCAGACGGCTTCAAACAGAGCGATCGGATCTTCAAAGCCCTTCATCTCGCGGGTGCCGCGATTGACAAATTTATAGGCCTTACCGGCGCAGATGCCCTTCACGGTTTCCGACACCAGGATCTGATAGTTGGTCGCCTTGTCAACGATCCGCGCGGAAAGCTGAACCGTGCTGCCGAACAAGTCGTCTTCCTCGACGATCGGCTCACCGGCGTTAATGCCGATCTTCACACCCAAGGGCACGGCCGGGTTCGTGGCGTTGCTCTCGGCGACCTTGCGTTGAATGTAGATGGACGCGCCGACCGAATTAGCGACGTTCGAAAATGACGCCATGATCCCGTCACCGGTGTGTTTCACTTCTTTGCCGTGGTACGTCGTCAGGGCGGCCCGGACAATCCGGTTATGGGTACGCACGACTTCCTGGGCAGCAGCATCGCCGTGGTTCTGGGTCATGGCGGTAGAGCCGACAATATCGGTAAAGAGTACCGCGACCGTACCCGATGATGTGCCGGTTGCACCGCCGCTTTCACCGCCCTTTGTGTTCCAGGAGTCGAGCGCCGTTTCCAATTTCTTGGCGGCATTGCCGTCACCGGAGATTTGCAAATTCATGGCCTCGCGGCCGGCCTCAATCATGTTGAGATATTTCGGATTGCCGAGGTACGAGGAAAACTCGGCAGCGAACTTCTTCGCTTGCTCGGACTTCGTGCCGACCGCGCCGACGCTGTCGACCATGATCTGCTCGACCTCTTCATCGCTTAGATTTTCGGTCGAACCCATCGCCTCGCAGGCGCCGGCGATATACAGGTTCACGCCGAACTTGTTGAACGAGTCCAGCTTGGGACGGGTTTGCTGCACTTCCTGAAGGCCGCGGCTGAGGAAGTTCATCACCGTGGCGCGCTGCTTTTCACCTTGCACGGAGAGCTTGCCGCCGACCGGTTCGGGTTGCTTGACCGGTTCCTCCTCCTCCATTACAAACTCTTCGAGTTCTTCAGAGGCCGCCAGGACAGCATCGAAGTCGTCCACGACTTCCGATTCTCGCTCCTCCTCAAGCGCGCGCCGGGCTTGCTGACGGCGCAGCGCGGCCTCTTGTTCCGGGGTCAGACGTTTGGGCTCCAGCGCTTCCTTCCACAAGTTTTTTTCCTGGGCCTCAAACTTCCTGACGTGAACCTCGCCGGAAAGTTCTTCCTTACTGATGAAGGCATAAGCCGAGGCGGAAATGCTGACGATAAAGCCGACCAGGAACACCATGAACAGAACGTCCGAATAGTTATTCCGGCCGATGGCGCCCTTCAGGATGGGCAGTTCTTCGATGGACAGGGCGACAACCCAGGTGAGAATGGCGGCAATCATGAAGCTGGCCAGGGACAAAAAGCCCAGCTTCGTAAACAGGCCTTTCTTGACCTTTTTCTCGGTGGTTACTTGTCCCTTGGCTTGGGCCATGGTCGCAAACTATCCCGTTTTAAACTCGCCACGCAAAAGCGTCCGGGCCTTTGTCAGTGCATTGCCCCCGCGTCGGGAGGCGAGCAAATCAGAAAGTCCGGACAAACAACATGCTATTCAGCGTCTTAAATTAGTCACTCTTGAAGAATTTTTCAATTCTCGGATTATCTTTAATATCAACGGCATAACGCAAAAACGCGGGAAGATTAATCCCGCGTTTTGTCAATAAATCCCAAAATTTAAGGATTTATTACAATGGGTTAGCTTTTCAGCCCCAAATTCTGGAACCGCTTGTTGAACTTAGCAACCTGGCCACCACTGTCCACCAGCCGGTGTTCGCCGGTCCAAGCGGGATGAGACTTCGAATCGATATCGAGCTTCATCGTGTCGCCGGCCTGGCCCCAAGTGGAGCGGGTTTTGAATTCCGAACCGTCCGTCATGACCACGGTGATTTCGTGGTATTCCGGGTGAATATCGCTTTTCATGTCTTATTCTCCTGCGAATCGAGGCGCTTATATACATAAAGCCCGTGTCCGGCGCAAGTGGTAGAAGCCTATTCCGGGACGGATTGGCGGGCCAGTTTGTACGCCAGGATTAGCACAGCGACCATCAAGATGGCGCCGGCGAAAAAGGGCCAGTCCTTGCCCAGCCAGGCAAACAGGAATCCCGCACAAGCCGGGCCGAAGACCCGCGCCAGGGTGGAGGCTGACCGTCCCGCGCCCATGATCGCGCCCTGATCGGCGGCGGATACTTGCAAAGACAGTTGGCTGGTCAGCGCCGGCGAGCAAATACTGAAGCCATAAGTGATGATCGCCATGGCGATAAGCAGCAGCGGCAAATTCTCGGAGAACGGAATAATCAGCAAACCAATGCCCAGCGCGATAAAGCCGTGCCGGATCATCGCCGGTTCGCCAATCCGCCGGGACATCGGGCCGATGAGGGAGCCCTGGATGATCGCGCTGATGATGCCGGAATAAGCAAAGACATACCCGTTCTGGGCCACGCCCCAACCCAGCGTGCGTTCCGTCCAAAGGGCAAACGTCGCTTCCAATCCGGCAAACACGAAGATCGCCATGAAGGTCAGGATGAGGGTCAGGCGGATATCCGGCCGGGCCATGGTTTGGAAGAACTGCCGCCAGCGGTCGCCGGTGGTCATCACCGACAGCGTGGCGCGGACGTCGTCTGGGAGCGATTCCTTGAGAATAAACAGCGCGAGGACGAAGGCGGCCGCCGAAAATCCTGCAGCGGCATACGAGGGCAGGGCGAAATTCGTGTTGGCCGGGTCACCGCCGGCCAGCAGCCCGCCGATCGCCGGTCCTGCGATAAAGCCGACGCCGAACGCCGCGCCGATCAGTCCCATGCCCTTGGACCGGTTCTTCTCGTCGGTGACGTCCGCCACATAGGCGAAGGCGGTGGAGATGCTGCCGGCCATGATGCCGCCCCAGGCGCGCGCCAAATAGAGCGACGCCAGACTGTCGGCATAAGCCAGCCAGAGATAGGCAATGACCGTGCCGGCAAGACTGATCAACAGCACTGGCCGCCGGCCATAGCGGTCGCTCAAGCCGCCCCACACGGGCGCGGTCAGGAACTGCGCCAGCGAGTACACCGCCATCAGGAGGGTCACTTCATCCGGCGTGGCGCCGAAATGTTCTCCATAGAACGGCAGCAACGGGATGATGATGCCGAAGCCGACCAGATTGATGAACACGATCAGGAACAGAATGAACATTTGGGGCCGGCGGTTGGCGTTACGCCGAAGGCTAACGCTGAGTGAGTTTCAATTCGATCCGGCGATTGCGGCTGTGCGCGACTGTCGTATCCCGGGGATCCACGGGTTGATACTCGCCAAATCCGGTGGCTGCAAGATTTGTCGGCGGAATGCCTTTCTCGATCAGAAACCTGACGA
>JAYQGD010000097.1:0-8201 GCA_038140415.1 Rhodospirillaceae bacterium | reverse complement strand
CCTATTGCCTGGATTCTGCGGTTCCCGTATGCTTCGCGAAACCTGGGTGGCGTGAAAAATTTTATCACTTTGGGCTTTTGAGGACATAATTCCCCGCATAGATCCCATGACGTATCGCAATTTACTTGGCTCTGTCCTCGCCGCATCCCTATTGCTGATCGGGTCCGATCCCGTTTTGGCGGCCAAATCGGCTGCGAAAGCGCCGGCAAAGCTGTTCGTGACCCCCGGCATCAAGCCGGTCTACCGGGAAAAGGTTGATCTCGAGAAGTACCTGCAGCCCGGCGACAAGGAGCAGCGTTGGACGTCCGAGGAGCTGCCGGCAATCCTGTCGCCCGCCGATGTCAGCCGCTACCGGGTGATCTTCCGGCTCCAGAAAGAAGGCGAGTGGAAAACCGCCGACAAGATTATCCTCTCCCTCGAGGATCGTATCCTGATGGGTCATGTCCTGGCGCAGCGGTATCTCCATCCGAAGAAATATCGCTCCAAGTATACCGAGTTGAAGGACTGGATGGATCATTACGCCGACCATCCGGAGGCCAACCGTATTTACCAGTTGGCGCTCAAGCGCCGTCCGAAGAATTGGAAATTGCCGAAGGAACCCTCGGGCGACGCCCTGGGTGGATCAGGTCATGACGGCCGGCGCATCGGTTATCTTGTCTATAATCCGCGCAAGAAACTGACCAAGGCGGAATATCGCGAGATGCGCGGCTATGAGCGCCGGCTCCGGTATTATTCCCGCAAAGGCTGGACCCTGGCGTTCAAAAAGCTGATCGCCAAGAAGCGGGTGAACGAACTTTTACATCCGGTTCAAAAAGACCGTCACATGGCCAAGCTCGCCGCCGGCTATTACGCCGCCGGGCGGGACAAGTGGGCCTTGGAGTGGGCGGAAAAAGCAACGAAGACGTCGGGCAAGTACCTGCCGGAAGCTCATTGGACCGCTGCCCTGGCGTCCTGGCGGCTGAAACAGTATCGCCGGGCGAGGGATCATTTTCATGCCGTGTCGGAATCGGATTATACCTCGGCCTGGCTGACCACGGCGGGCGCCTTCTGGGCCGGCCGGGCCAGCATCAAGATCAGGCGGCCGCAGGACTTCAACAAGTATATGAAGCAGGCGGCCGACCATCCGCGGACCTTCTACGGCATTCTCGCCGCCAACCTGCTGAACCGGAATCTGGATTACGACTGGACCCCGCCGCCGTTGGCCCAGGAAGCCGTGGCCGAACTCTCCACCGAACCCGGCGGCCGCCGTGCGGTGACATTGCTGCAGATCGGCGAGGACCGGCGTGCCGAACGGGAACTGCGCCTGGTGTTTTCCTCGGCCAAGCCCGAACTGGCGCGAGCCATGTTGGCGCTGGCGGACCGGGCAAACATGCCGTCGCTCGCCATGCGGCTCGGCAACATGCTGGTGCAGTCCGGCTCCGAACTGCATGACAGTACGGCCTATCCGGCGCCGAACCTGAAGACCGCCGGCGACGAAGCCGTCGACCGCGAGCTGATCCTGGCGATCGTCCGGCAGGAATCGGGCTTCAATCCCAAAGCCAAATCCCACCGGGGCGCCCGCGGGCTGATGCAGTTGATGCCGGGTACGGCGAGCTTTGTCGCCAAGGACCGGCGCTTCCGGGGCTCCAAACGGTCCGAGCTGTTTGATCCGGAAACCAACATCGCCCTGGGTCAGCGCTATATCGATATCCTGCTGTCGGACAAGCGCATCAGCAATGACCTGTTCCGCATGGTGATCGCCTGGAACGCCGGGCCGGGCAATCTGAACAAATGGACCCGCAAGGTGAAGCACGATGATGATGCTCTGCTGTTTATCGAGAGCATCCCGGCGCGGGAAACCCGCATCTTTGTCGAGCGGGTGCTGACCAATTACTGGATTTACCGGGCCAGGTTCCGCCAGCCCATGAACTCCCTGGTTTCGGTGGCGGCCGGTAAATGGCCGGTCTATCACTCGGACCGGCAGAACGGCGTAGAGGTGGCCCAAGATGGCAAGGAAAAGTAAAGCGGCGGCGAAAAAGAAGGCCGCCGCCAAGCACGGTGGTGCTGCCGGGCCGCGCAAGTTTCTCCCGGTCAATATCGCGGTGATGACCGTTTCCGATACGCGCACCCAAAAGGACGACAAGTCCGGCGATCTGCTGGCCGACCGGCTGCAGGCGGCCGGGCATGTGCTTGCGGCGCGCGCCATCGTTGCCGATGATCAGGTGAACATCGTCAAGCAGCTCAATGCCTGGATCAAGGACAAGAAGATCGACGTGGTGCTGGCTACCGGCGGCACCGGGGTGACCGGCCGGGATGTCACGCCGGAGGCCTTTCAGTCTGTCTATGACAAGGATATCCCCGGCTTCGGCGAGTTGTTCCGGATGATGAGCTTCGAGAAGATCGGCACATCGACCATCCAGTCCCGGGCCACCGCCGGCGTTGCCGGCGGCACGTACCTGTTCGCCTTGCCGGGCAGCCCGGGCGCCTGCCGCGACGCCTGGGATGACATCCTGGTGCACCAGTTGGACTACCGGTTCAAGCCGTGCAACTTCGTGGAACTGATGCCGCGCCTCATGGAGAAATAGCTAACTCTCCGCCCCGAAGGCCCGCCGCCGCCAGACGGTATAATCTTCCCCCGTATCAATATCTGTCAGCGTGTCCAGCGTGGCGATCTCTGCGCCATCGTCGAAGTTCGCCAGCGTGTCGGCGAGTGCGTGCTCGGTGGACCAGCGCACGTCTGCGAAGATGGACGGGATCATCGGCCGCCGGCGCAAACCCACCAGCCAATAGCCGCCGTCATCGCCCGGCCCGAACACCGCCTCATGATCACCCAGCGCCTTGAACGCGTGTTGGATATGACCAGGTCGGATGTCGGGAATGTCGGAGCCGATAATCACCACCGGTCCCGGCGGCAGGCCCTGCATCACCCGGTTCATGCGGTCGCCCAAATTGCCGCTCCCCTGCTCGACAACGGGAACATTATACCGCACGGCCATGGGCCACGCCGCCCGGTCCGGTGTCACGGCGAGGACGGTCTGCCAGCGGGGGTCGGGGCCCAACCGGCGGATCATTGCCGCCAACGTGTGCCGGTAGAACTGCGTGGCCGCCGCATCACTGATGGTCGCGGCGAGCCGGCGCTTTACTTGCCCGGCTTGGGGAGCCTTGGCAAAGATGACGAGGGTCGGGGTCACCTGTACAGCCTCCCGATCACGTGCGGCGGGATGCCGGCGAAATACAATGAAAGACACGTGAGATTGCGCAGGGGACGGAGCGTATAGCCGCCCCGTTGGTAGCGGGCGGCGGAGGTGAGGGCCTTGGGAGAGAGAACCTCCAGCCGCACGGCCCCAATGCGGCGGATGATGTCTACGTCTTCAAACAGAGAGATCGGTTTGAACCCGCCGATGGCGTCATAAAGCGCGCGGGAGATCAGCAGCCCCTGATCGCCGTAGGGCAGCGCCCAGTTGCGGCAGCGCCAGTCTACCCAGCGCTCGATCCGCCGGGCCTGGGGCGCCGGGTCGTCCAGGGCGAAGGTAAAGACCGCCGCTTTCTGTTGGGTATTAGGTCCGTCCATGAAGGCCTGTGCCGCGTCCGCCCAACCGGTCTCCAACACTGTGTCCGCGTGCAGAAACAGCAGCCAGTCACCGGCGGCCGCTTTCGCCCCGGCGGCCAATTGCGGGCCCCGGCCCGGAGGTGCATTAATCACCGTTGCGTCCAGGTTACTTGTCAGCGCTTGCGTTCCGTCGGTGGAACCGCCGTCGGCGACGATGATCTCCCCCGCCGCGGTTTGAATGCTCTCCAGCGCCGCCGGCAATTGCTCTGCCGCGTTCAAGGTGGGGATGATGAGGCTCAACATGGGCGGACTATAGCATGGGGAAAGGGGTGTAGAACGCCGGCAAATGTTCTTGATATGTTCCATCCCTTGATCTAACCTTCGGGGATGATTGATGCGCTTCCCGATGTGGCCCGAAAGGGGCGCGGGGCGGTGGGCAACCCGGCCAACCGGTTCGACACGTAGTCCCGCGTCCGCACCGATGACGGCTGGTGGCAGGACGAGGACGAGCTGGCGCCCAAGCTGGCGACCCAATGGTTCGATGATGCGTCGCGGACGGTGATGGCCCGCAACTCGTCGCCGGACATTCCGTTCGACCGCTCGGTGAATCCGTACCGGGGCTGCGAACAAGGCTGCGTCTATTGTTTCGCCCGGCCGACCCACGCGTACTTAAGCCTATCGCCCGGCCTGGATTTCGAGACCAAGATTTTTGCCAAGCGGAACGCGCCGGCGCTGCTGGCCAAAGAGCTGCGCAAACCCGGCTATGTCCCGAAACCCATCGGCCTGGGCGTGAACACGGACGCCTATCAGCCGCTGGAGAAAGAGCTCCGGATCACCCGTGGGGTCTTGGAGGTGCTCCGGGATTTCCGTCATCCGGTCTCCATCATCACCAAGTCGTCGCGGATTTTGCGCGATCTCGATATCCTGTCTGATATGGCGGCGGATGATCTGGTCCACGTCATGGTCTCGGTCACCACGCTGGACGCCAACCTGGCCCGGCATATGGAGCCTCGGGCCGGCACGCCAGTCCAGCGCCTCCGCGCGATCCGGGAGTTAAACGCGGCCGGTGTGCCTGCGGGCGTGCTGGCGTCGCCGATGATACCCGCGATCAACGATATGGAGCTGGAGCAAATACTGGAGGCCTGCGCCGAGGCGGGTGTGAAAGATGCGGGCTATATTTTCCTGCGCCTGCCGCGAGAGCTGAAAGAGATGTTCACCGACTGGCTCCGGGAGCATTTTCCCGACCGGGCGGACAAGGTCCTGAACCTGATCCGCCAATCCCGGGACGGGCAATTGAACGCCGCCGGGTTTGGCGTGCGCATGTCCGGCACCGGACCCTATGCGCAGATGCTGTCCAAGCGCTTCAAGGCGGCGGCGAAAAAGCTGGGCCTCAATCAGCGCAAAGAAACGCCGGCGCTTAATTGCGATCTGTTCGCCCCTCCGCCCGCGCCCGGCGATCAGCTCTCTATGCTCTGAGGCCCAAAAGAAAACCGGGCCCCAATTGAGGCCCGGTCTCCATGGATCGGATGATCCCGGCAGACTTACATCTTGCCGATTTCCTTATAGAACTTCTCCGCGCCCGGATGGAACGGCAGGGTGTGCTTCTGGGTCGCGTAGTCCAAAGTCACCGTTTCCGTCCACGGGGCGTTGGCCCGGATTTTATCCAACTCGGTCCAATAGGTCTTCATCATTTTGTAGACCAGGTCGTTGGACAGTGTGGAGCGGGCGGTCACGCCCAGCACGGCGCCGTTGGAATAGACGTCGGCCTTGGGTTCCTGATTGGCGCCGTAGATGCCGTTCTTGATTTTGTCCCAGGTGCGTCCCGCCACAAAGAACTTGGACAGGCCCGGATGTTTGTTGCCGTTGGGATCGCCAGTGCCCAGGAACCGGATTTTCGAGGTGGCGGCCACCTGCTGCAACACCGCGCACGGATCAATACAGGCCACGGTCCAGACGTCGATCTGGCGGTCCTGGAAGGACTGTTGCGCTGCCGAGAAACTGGCCTTCACGTTGGAATAGTCGGCGTTCACCTTAAGACCGGTCACGCCCTGCAGGAAGACACGCGCCGTATTCCATTGCCCGCCGCCCGGAGGGCCCAGGAAAACGCGTTTGCCCTTGATGTCTTCCAGCTTGGTGATGCCGGAATCCGCGTAGGTGACATAGTGATAGGCGCCGAGCGGAAACCAGAACAGCACCCGCAGGTTCTTGGCGAGTTTGGGCGCTTCTTTGAGCTTCTTGTACATGGCGACGCCCTTGGCCATGAAGTTGTAGACCGTCGGCGAGGTCATCGACATGTCGATCTTCTCCCGGCCCACATCGACCATGTGCTTGGTCGCGGCGCCCGTCGCGTCGACGTTGATCTCGACGTCCTTCAGGTTCTGGTTTACCAGGTTGGCCATGGTGGTCATCACCAGATACATGGACGAGCCCGGTGCGATGGTCGACATTTTCAACTGAGTTTTCTGGGCCGCTGCCGGTCCGCTGAGCATCAGGCCAGCGCCAAGCGCTGCCGCGCCCAGGAACGAAAGTGATTTACGTGTCATGAAGTCCTCCTCTGTGTCGTTGTTTGATCGAATGGTAGCCGGGATTCGATTTCCGCGCTAGCCCGGGACCGCCGGGCCGGATGTTCGCCGGTACGAGACCGCCTCCCAGCCGAGCGCGGCGATGATCGCCAGCGCCGAGACCCCGGAGACGGTGAGATCGGGCACCAGGACGGCGAGACCGGCAATGACCCGAATAATCTGTTGCCCCCGGCTGATCTTGGCCAAGGAAAAGTTTGCGAACGCTGTGGCCAACGCGGCGGTGGAAAGGGCAAACGCCGCCAGACCCCAGGCGAGGTTAGCCACGTCCCAGCCTTCAATCAGGACCAGCGCCGGGTGATAAATAAACACGAACGGGATCAGGAAACCGGCCGCTGCCAGGCGCACGGCGACGACACCCGTCTCGATGGGTTTGGAGCCCGCAATGGGCGCGGCGGCGAAGGCGGCGATGGCCACCGGCGGGGTGATCGCCGACAGCACGCCGTAATAGACGACAAACAGATGGGTGAGCAGGATCGACAGGCCGAGCTTGCCCAGCGCCGGGCCGATCACCAGCACGATAATCAGATAGGCCGCGCCCGTCGGCACGCCCATGCCCAGCACAAGACACCCGGCCATCACCATCAAGAGCGACAGGAACAGGCTTTCCCCGGCGACGCTCAGGATCGCGGCGGCAAACTTGATGCCCAGGCCCGACATGTTGATGGCGCCGACGACGAAACCGATGGCGGCAACCACGATCATGATGGTGGCGCAGGTGCGCCCCGCTCGGATCAGGCTGTTGATAATGGCCTTGATTGAGCGGTATTCGGGATAGAACAGCAGGGACAGTACAAACGCCGTCAGCATGCCGAAGAACCCGGCGGCCTGCGCCGTCCGGCCGGTCAACAGCACATAGACGATGACGCCCAGGGGCACGAAGAAGGACAGGGACTTCACCCAGTCCGACCCGGTCAGGTGTTCCCGTTCCTCCACCGGGACCGGATCGATGCCCTGCTTGCGGGCTTCCAGCCAGACGACCGAGAACAGGCTGAGGTAATACAGGAGCGCCGGGATCGCTGCGGCGACGATGATCTTCAGATACGAAATGCCGGTAATGTCCGCCATCAGGAAGGCGACCGCGCCCATGACCGGCGGCATGATCTGTCCGCCCGTCGATGCGGTGGCTTCGACCGCGCCGGCGAACTTGGGCTGGAACCCGGTGCGCTTGATCATCGGGATGGTGAAGACGCCGGTGGACACCACGTTGGCGACCGCCGCACCGTTCATGGTGCCGAACATGGCGCTGCCGATGATCGCGGCGTGGGCCGGGCCGCCCCGCATCCGCCCTGTGGCGGCGAAGGCAAATTTCAGCATGGTGGCGCCGGCGCCGCTGGTCTCCAGGATGGCGCCGAAAATAATAAAGATCAGGACGATCTGGCCGACCACGGCGACGGGGCGGCCGAACACGCCATCGAAACTGTACCAGATGTTTTCAGAGACCCGGGTCCAGCCGAAATCCGGGATGGCGATGGCGCCCGGCAGCAAATAGCCGAAGACGATAAAGGCGAAGGCGACCAGGCAGACGATGAACAGGGGCAGGCCGAAATGCCGGAGAGTCAGCACGAAGGCCAGGGCAATCCCAATATAGCCCCAGATATAGTCGGACAGGGAGAAATCGACGAACGCTTCGTCCTGTTCCAGCATAAGCGTGATCCAGAGGTAAACGCTGCCCGCCAAGAGGGCCAGCATCACCCCGTTCTCGAGCAGATCGCGGGCGGTGGGCGTTGCCTTTAACTGCTCCAGATTGGCTTCGGAAAAGGCCAGGATCGACACCAGCATGGCCAGACCGACGGTGCCGGCGCGCACCCAGACCTCGTCGAAGACGCCGAATCCGGAGACGTAAATGGCGAAACACGACAGGCCCAAGGCGGTCAGATTGGCCAGGAACCGGCTGCCGCCGGCGATGGTTTGAATGGACATGACCCTGCTAGCACGTTGATTTTTATTGGTTCAGGAGACTACACGAGGGAGTCGCTTGGGGCTAGTCCGTCCTGCTGTTGACCCTCTGGGGTTCGGTCCCTACTCAGGGACATGGTCAAGAAGGAGAGGCGTAAAATGATCACCGTCTACGGATTGAAGAACTGCGACAC
>JAYQGD010000096.1:0-8217 GCA_038140415.1 Rhodospirillaceae bacterium | reverse complement strand
GTGGAGGAAACCGGACTGATCCTGTCCTTCCATGTGGCCGTGTTCAGCGTGCCCAAGGATGATCCGTCCTTCGGCACCCCGGCCAGCACCTTTGTCGCGACCAAGGAATTCCTCTCCCAGTTCATGGACCCGTTCGTCGATCTGTTCGCCTGGGGCATTCTGGAGCGCCATCCGAAGCTAAGGGTGTTGATGGCGGAAGCGGGTCTGGGCTGGCTGCCTTGGGTGGTGCAGGAGTTGGATCACCGGTTTGACCGGCTCTACGAGACTAAGGCGTTCTGGGATGAACGTGGCGGGGTGCCCCTGACCATCAAGCCGAGCGAGCTCTTTAAACGGCAGATTTTCGCCAGCTTCCAGGAAGACGATGTGGCCATCGCGCTCTTGCCGTTCATGGGGGAGAAGAACGCGCTTTGGGCCTCCGACTATCCTCACCCGGACAGCACCTGGCCCTTCTCCCAACAGCGGATCGAAGATCAGATGGCGCACCTGCCGGCTGATGTCCGCAAACGTCTCCTGCACGACAACGCGGCGGAGCTGTTCGGGTTGGATTACTAGATCGCGCTGGACGCGGACCGCTAGTCAGCCGGCTTGAGGAACTTGAGCCGGTTGACCGTGCCCCAGCCGCGCTCACCGGTGAAGAACTGCAGCCAGCCGCGGAACCGCCAGTAGGTGTTGATCTGGCGGTAGCCGAAATTCTCGACAATCGCTATCAGGAACAGCACGACCAGGTGGCGGGCGTTGTTGACCCGCTTGATGTCCATCTCCTCCAGCACCAGCGAGCCGACGCTGAGGAAGACGCCGAAGGCGAAGAACAGCCCGGTGTAGGCCAGGAAAAACTCCGGGCTTAACAGACCGGCGATAAAGAGTGTCGGCGCGAGAATATAGCCCAGCGCCTCCAGGGACGGGCCGATCACATCCGAGATGAAAAAATCAGGAAGGCCAGGAAGCCGACCCGGCCATAGCGGGGCTGCAGGAACATGGACCAATGCTTGAAGAAGGTCTCCAGCGCGCCCCGCTGCCAGCGCATCCGCTGCCGGCCCAGATGGGCGAGGCGCGTCGGAACCTGGGTCCAGCACACCGGTTCCGGCAGGAATTTTACATAATAGTCGAACTCCGCATCGCGCATGTGCTTGTGCATTTTGACCGTCAACTCGATATCCTCGCCGACCGTGTCCTGGCGGTAGCCGCCGGACGCGATCACCACGTCCCGCTTGAACACGCCGAATGCGCCGGAGATCAGGAGTAGCATGTTCAATTGGCTCCAGCCGAGCCGGCCGATGAGGAAGCTCCGGATATATTCGATGGACTGAAACAGCGCGAGGGGTGCGGTGGGCAGGCCGATTTCCTCGACCCGGCCCTCCCGGATGGTGCAGCCGTTGGCCACCCGGACCGTGCCGCCGACAACGACCAAGGTCAGGGAGTCCTCGCTGAACGCCTCGGTGGAGCGCTGCAGGGCGTCTGATTCGAGGATGGAGTCCGCATCAGTGGGGCAGATCAGCGGGTAGCGGGCGATGTTGATCCCGGCATTGAGCGCGTCCGCCTTACCGCCATTTTCCTTATCCACCACCAGCAGATTGGAATAGCGGCCGGACTCATAGACCTGCCGGTAAGGCGCGTGGGGCAGGTTGCTGGTCGGCAGACGGTCGCTGGGCGTCAGGTCAAAGGCCTGCTTCAGGACATCCAGGGTCTTGTCGCTGGAGCCGTCATTGATGACGAGGACCTCGAACTTGGGATAGTCCACGTGGAGGAGCGACGAGATGCTCTCCTCGATCACCGGCTCCTCATTGTAGGCCGGCGACAGAATGGACACGGGAAGCGTCGGCGGGCCCTGGCGAAGCGCCACATAGGCGGCGGCCAGTTGCACCAGATAAATCACGTTGAGGATCATGCCGTAGGTCAGGATCGCCACGGAAAAGACGGTGATCCCCCAGTTCGTGATCTCATTCACCCAGGTCATGCGGCCCCCAGATGAAGTTCGGTCAGGACCGCGCCGGCGATCCGGCCCGACCGGGTGGGCGTCTGCTTTGCCTCGTTCAGAATAGCCAGGCCGGCATCGCCCATTAAGACCAGGGCGTGGGCCGCCCGGTAGCGCAGCCACCAGGACGGGTCTTCCAGCAGCGCCTGCAGCACCGGGATCGTGGAGTCCAGTTGCAGCCGGCCGGCGCAAAAGGCCGCCTGGGTCTGCACCGGCCAGTCTTCGTCTTGAAGCGCGTCGGGCAGTATCTCCCGGGCGGCGTCGCTCCGCCGCAGCCCTAGGGCTCGGAGCGCTTGCGCCTGCACGTTCATGTCGTCGTCTGCGGTGGCTTTGACGAAGTAGTGATCAATATCCTCCGGCGTATCGATGAGGGCATGTATGGCGGCGATCTTGAGGCCGACCGGGCTGTCCTGATCGTCCAGGGCCTTCGCCCCCACGCGCCGTTCCGCCACGGTGGCCTGTAGGGCGGTCAGTAAGGAGCGGGGCGGGCGGTCGTCGCCGATATCCAGCCGTTCAATAAGCTCCGCCGTCGGCGGCAAGGCGCTCTTCTTCGACAGAAGTATGATGGCATTGGCTTGGATTTCCGGATCACTGTTGCTCAAGCACGCGGTCAGCAGTTCGTTCGCGTCCTTGTCGGCGATGATTTCCAGGCTTTCGATCATCTGGCGGCGTTCATCGATATGGTCGGACTCCACCAGCTCGGCCATCGCGTCGAACAGGCCGGCTTCGATCAGCATGTCGATCAGCCGGGTCCGTTTCTCGGCCGGGGTGTTGGTGATGATGGTTTTTAAATGACGCCCCGCCAGTTCGATCTCGTCATCGCTCAGTTCAAGCTTCGGCGTGTCCGGCCCGGCAGATACCGCCCATGCCACCAGACGTTTGCGCACGGCGCGCCGAAGCCTCCGGGCCGTGGCAGCGCGGCCATCGTCTATAAAGCGGGCTAAAATCAGCACGACCATGATCAGGCAGGACTGCCCGGCCAGTGAGGCGCAGAGCGTCCAAATGGCCAGGTAAAACTGATCGGCGGTCATGATCCTCTAGAAACGGTATTGCAGGTTTAGCGATCCGCCCCGGCGAATGTAGGAATTGCTCCGGTCTTCGTATTCGCCGGTGAGCTTGACGCGGAAGGCCTCGGTGATGTTGTAGCCGAGGCTGAGGAAATAAGAGCGGGAGGTGGCGGTCACATTGTTGGAGGCTTCGATGGTATTGGAAACGCCTGTCGAGGCAGAAAATCCGTGCCAATCTTCCAGGCCGGCGCCGGCGGCCCAGCCGTTGTGGTAATCCCCGTTCTCGTCCCAGGCGGCGATATGCTGGCCGGACAAATAGAAGAGGTCGGCCAGATACTGACGCAGGCCGGACTTGATCGATTCCACATTGCCGGAACTGTATTTAGCGTAGCGCCCGTCAACCGTCAGCCATGTGGCCGCGCCGCTGGTCTCGGACCGGAACATGCGGATTTCGCCGCCGGTGAGCACGGAATGCTCCGGCAGGAAATCCGCATCAGGCGTTGCACCGAGGCTGAGATACCCGGAAGCGCCGGGCGATGGCCGGCCGATGATCCCACCGAAGACGCTGACATCAAAAAGACCGAAGCGCTGAGCGGTGTCCACGGAGGCGGTGAGGGTCAGTGTCTCGGTGGCGCGAAAGGCCGCACTGACGTTTTGCTCATGCCAGTCTTTACGTTTCTGGCGGGAAAACGTGCTGTACGCCTCGGTGATCGAAACCGTGACGCGCGGGCCGTCAATGGTCTTATCCAGCCGGTTGCCGATCACCTGATCAGTTGCGCCGAGGGTTCGGGCCTGTTCATACGCCGTCCGCGCCGTGTTGCGATTGCCGGCTTCCTGTTCGATGTCGCCAGAAACGATGTGCCCTTCGGCGCTGCGCGGCGCGGCGGCAAGATGCCGGCGCACCAGCGCGCGGGCGGGCTGAAGATTGCCCCGCGCCATTTCGATTTGTGCGGCGAGCAGCAATTCGTCGGCGTCCGGCGCGGGCGCGCTGCTCAACGGCGCGATGATTTTCGCCGCAGCCTCGAAATCCCGGTCCCAGTACCTGACACGGGCGCGGGCCAGCCGGATATCGTTATCATTCGGGGCAAAGGATTGGGCGCGGTCCAGCATACCCGCCGCTTCCTTAAACCGGTCCTGGAAGGCGACGGCCAGCCCAAGGTTAAAGAGGACTTCGGGATTGTTGTTTTGAGCGGGGAGAAGCTTGCGAAGCTCGGCCTCAGACTCCTCCAGTTTCCCGGCGCGCCTGAGATCAATCGCCGATTTGACCGCTTGTGTAGGATCAACCGTCTGGGCGTGCACATCGGCACCGGAGAGTGCGGCGGCGCATACCGCCGTAACCATCCAAAAAGACAAGAAAACCCGCGGAAATCTGATGTTGAGTCCGGATGTTGAAATCGACCCTGGTTGCTGTTTACAAGATTCGCGTCCATCACACCATTGAAAACCTTAGTAAATTTACGTAGGTGGGGCGGCGCTGAAATAGCGTCTGGCCAATGATCGGCCGCCAATATATAAAGATATCTAATTATTAGAATTCTAATGAATTAGAGAAAAGACCGTTTATCGGTCTCCATCGGTCGAGGAAAATCGCGTGGCTGATCTGCTGTCGTTCGAACTGTCGTTGGTCGAACTGGCCCATAAATGGCGCCGGGTGGTTGATGACGAGCTGCGCCCCTTCGGCCTGTCCCAGGCCACGTGGCGGACGCTGTATTTCATCAGCCGGACCGGCGGCGAAATTCCCCAGAAGGATCTGGCTTTCGCTATCGGCATCGAAGGGCCGAGCCTGGTGCATCTGCTGGACCAGTTGGAGGGTGCGGGGCTGATCGAACGCCGGGTGTCCAGTGCCGACCGGCGGGCCAAATCCGTGCACCTGTTGGATCAGGGAACTGCGCAGGTGGGGATCATCCAGGATATTCTGTCCCAAGTGCGCCATCGGCTTCTGGACGATATCGATCCGGCGCAGCTTGAGAGCTGCCGGGAGGTTTTTGCGCAAATCCTGGACAACGCCGAGAACGCCAAGCCGGCGGAGATGGTGGCAGAAGATGTCTAGGAATATGATCCGCATCGTGGTGGCGATCGCCGTGCTGGCGGGCGCCGGTATTTGGGGCGTGCAGTGGGTGCAGTTTCGCGCCGCCCATGTGTTCGAGAACGATGCGCGCATCACCACCGATCTGATCGCCATTTCTAGCCGGGTCGAAGGCTGGGTGACCGACGTGCCGGTTGCGCAAGGCGACATGCTGAATAAGGGTGAGCTGATCGCCCAAATAGACGACCGGGAGGCGCGGTTGAAGGTCAGCGAGCTGGAGTCCCGGCTGGGCGAGTACACGGCCGAGAACGAGGCGCTGTTGGCGGAGATCAAGCTGGTGACCGCCCAGATTGACCGGCGCTACAAGGTCCAGGTGCATGAGACGGACGCCAAGCGAGCCGCGCTGCGCACCACCACAGATCAGGTTAAGCTGCGCAAGTCGGAACTGAACCGGCTGAAGCCATTGGCGCGCAACCGGGTGGTGTCGCCTCAGGCGCTGGAAAAGGCTGAGGTTGAGTACCTGAACGCGGAAAGCCGGCACCGGACGGCGGAAGCGGAACTGGCGGCGGCGGGTGCACGTTTGGCCGAGATCACGGCGGAAAAAGGCCAGATCGAAGTGCTGGAGCGCAAGCGGGCGCAGATCGAAGCGCGCCGGAAGACCCTGGTCGCCCAGATCGAGCAGCAAAAACTGAATGTAAAAGACCGACAAATTAACAGCCCGATCACCGGCGTGGTGGACAAGGTCTTTGTGGATAAGGGGGAGTTCGTGCGGCCCGGCCAGCGCCTCGCGCTGATCCACAATCCCGACAATATCTGGGTGGAAACAAATGTGCGGGAGACCGAGCTGCGCCATGTCACGCGCGGCGCGCCGGTAAAGATCATTGTGGATTCCTATCCGGACTCGCCGTTCTCCGGCTCGGTGCTGCGCATCGGCAGCGCCGCCACCAGCCAGTTCGCGCTGCTGCCCAACCCCAACCCCAGCGGCACCTTCACCAAGGTGACCCAGCGGGTGCCGGTCAAGATCAGCATTAAGGGAACCGAAACCCGGCCCCTCCGGCCGGGTATGATGGTCGAGGTGGAAATTGTCGTCACCGGCAACTGAACGGGCCTCTTATGATATCTCCACGGCAGAACGCTGGCTGATCACGTCGAGCGTTTGCGTCGGCTCCATCGCCACCATCCTGACCGCAACTATTATGAATGTGGCCGTACCGAGCGTGATGGGCACTTACGGCGTCGGCCAGGACAAGGCGCAATGGGTCTCCACGGCATTTCTGGCGGCCACCACCCTAGCCATGCTGGCCAACGACTGGTCGGTTCGCCGGCTGGGCGCACGCGCCACCTATATCGGGGCGCTGATCATCTTTATTGCCGGATCACTGCTGGCGGGCACGGCGACGACCTTCGATGTGCTTATTGTGGGACGGATCATGCAGGGGTTTGCCGGCGGCATCGCTCAGCCCCTGGCGATGATGACGATGTTCCAGATTTATCCGCCGGAAGCGCGAGGGCGCGCCATGGGACTGTTCGGCTTGGTGATCATCTTGGCGCCGGCGGTCGGGCCCTGGGTCGGCGGCATCACAGTGGATGAGCTGGGCTGGCGCTATACGTTCTTCCTGCCCATCCCCATCGCGGTGATCTCCATCGCGCTGGCCAGTCTGTTCCTGAAGGGCCGCAATCCGAACATCCAAGCCCCCCGGTTCGATCTGATCGGTTTTTCCCTGATGACCATTACCGTGATCAGTCTACTGGTGGCGCTGACCAATGGCTCGGAGCAAGGCTGGTCGTCGGACACGATCCTGGAGCTGTTCATTATCGGCGCGGTCAGCCTGACGGCCTTTGTGTTCTGGGAGCTTCGTACGCCCGATCCGCTCATGCGGGTGGAGATGTTCGCCATTCCCCGGTTCGCGGCGGCCAATTTTGTGTCCTTCATGTTCGGCGCGGCGATCTTTGCCTCTATCTATCTGGTGCCCCTGTTCGTGCAGTTGATCCAAGGCTATTCGCCGACCGAGTCCGGTCTGTTGCAATTCCCCGCAGGCATCGCCATGGCGATTTTCTTCCCGACGGTCGGGCGGCTGACCGATTTCGGCCGGGAGAACTGGCTGACGGCGTTCGGGCTGCTTCTATCGGCCTTTGCGGCCTTTCTGATGGTCGGCGCGCACACAAATACGTCGTTCTTTGATTTTGCCATGTGGATGGTAATCAGCCGGATCGGGCTGTCGTTTATCTTTCCGCCCCTGTCGACCGCCAGCTTGAAGGTGCTGCCGCCGGAATATGTGGGGCAGGGATCGGGCACAATGAACTTTACCCGGACCATCGGCGGCGCCTTCGGGGTGAACATCACCGCGATCTTCGTGGACTACCGTTCGGCGGTCTACCGGGATGCAATGACCGCCATGCAGCATGACGGCCACAGCACGACGCTGGAGCTGATCAACGAGCTCAGGACCATGTGGCCGGGCATGGGGTTTCCGGAAAACATCGGCGAACCGCTGTCGCACTTGTTTATCGGTCAGGCGATTATCCGTCAGTCGGAGATGCTGGCGTTCCGTGACGGCTTCCTGCTCCTGGCCGTGGGCATCGCGTCGGCGATTATTCCGGCCATTTTCATTAAAAAACCCGGCGCCTAGCCGGGCGGAAAAAGAAACGGCCCCCGGGCGGGGGCCGTTCCTCGGTGCTTGAATGTTCTACGGGGGTTAGAACGAAATGGTCTCGGCGGCGGTCGCCAATTCCTGCGGAGTCACATTAATCCGTTGAATTGTGGCGACACCGTTTTGGACCACGACACCGGAGAGGGGCTCGGTGAGGGTAACGGTCTCGTTGCCGTTTGAAATTTCGAGGACACCATTGTCAATCAGGACCATGGTCAGTTTGTCGGCTTCCTGAAGACCCCAGAAGTCGGTGCCGCGGACGCCAATGGTCGCGACCGGGGTGATCAGGGTGAGGGATCCACCAGGCACTTTGTTGATCTTGCCGGATACTATCCGGAAGACGCCGCCAGCCAGACGGAGAGTTGCAGAAGACTTATTGGCGCCCGGATCGTAAACCATCTCGTCGATCAGGAAATCCGACATGTCGCCGAGGGTAATGACACTCTCGTCCACCAACTTAAATTCGGCCCGGGATTTCTGGCCGGTGAAGATGCGATCCTGGTAAATGACCTCGCTGCCGTTCTTCATGATGCGTTTTTGGTTGGAGGCTAAGGCGCTGAC
>JAYQGD010000095.1:0-8220 GCA_038140415.1 Rhodospirillaceae bacterium | reverse complement strand
CCGAACAGCTGCCCGTCGATCTTGAACGTGACAAATTCGTCCAGTTCTGTCTCCGTGTGGGTATGCAGTTCTCTGCTTTCGTCAATGACGGCCAATTCGTTCATGGTGCTTCTCCGGACCTGAGGTCTACGTGAAAATTCGGCGGAATACGGCCATAAACCCTATTCCTAAGCCTGATATCGGGATTGCACCCCCAAATAACAAGAGGTTGGGACAAATTTTCACCGAGTCAGTTGCTTTCGGACCGATTTGTTTGTTTCGCCGCGGAATCATGGCAGGATCGGCCAATGGGAAAGATCAGGTATTTTTTGGCTCTGTGGCTCGGAATCGGCTGCATTCTGCTCACCGGCAGCGGTGGCTGGATGCTGTCGTCGCTGCCCCATGGAAGTCAGAGCTTCACGGTTTCCGGCGTCAGCGGCGAAATTCAGATTAGGGTGGATGAGCGCGGCATTCCGCATATCAAGGCCCGAACGATCGAGGACGCCGGATTCGCTTTAGGATTCATTCATGCCCGCGACCGCTTGTGGCAGATGGACGCCATGCGTCGGTCTGGCGCCGGCCGGCTGTCGGAAATCGTCGGCGTCCGGGCAAAATTCGTTGACCGCTGGATGCGGAAGCTGGGGCTGATGCGGCGGGTTACTGAAATGGCCGGTGCATTGCCGGCGGATGTGAAACGGCATCTGGATGCTTATGCCAACGGGGTGAATTTCTGGATCGAACAAAACCGGGACGCCCTGCCCCTGGAGTTTATCCTTCTGGGGTATCGTCCGGAGCCGTGGCAGGTGACAGACACACTGCTGTGGGGGAAGCTGATGGCCTACCAGTTCTCCCGCACGTACGTGGATGAGTTTCTGCGGCTGCGTCTGTCCCGAAAACTGACACCGGCCCAGATTGAACAATTGTGGCCGGGCTATCCCGAGGACGGTCCGCTCATCATTCCCGACGATAAGAGACGCGCCGGTATAGCGCCGGCGGTGACCGACCAATTATTTGCCGAACTGTCCGAAGGCATTGGCGATCCACGCGGCATGTCCAACTCCTGGGTGCTCTCAGGCGCGCGGACCAAATCGGGTGCGCCCTTATTGGCGAATGATCCGCATCTGAGCTACCGAGCGCCCATCCTTTGGTATCTCGTACGTATAGAGTTACCGGATCGGGAAATCGTCGGCGTCACCACACCGGGCGTTCCCTATGTTATCCTTGGGCACAACGGGCATGTGGCTTGGGGATTTACGGCGACCCAGTCTGATCAGGCGGATGTATTCGTTGAGCGATCTCCCGACGGCGCGCGCCGAACCTACGAGGCCGATGGCGGCTATGAGCCGTTTGAGTTCCGCACTGAAAAAATCAACATTAAGGGAGAGCGGCCGGCCAATATTCCTGTGGCCGAAAGCCGGAACGGTCCGATGCTGAGCGACGTCAACACGCAGCGCCTGCAGCATAGTCCGAGAGAGCAGGACCGGCTGAGTTTCGCGTTAAAGGCGGTGTTCCTTGAGGCCGGCGACACCTCGCCCGAGGCGCTGTACCGGATTAACCTCGCCAAGAATGCCGGGCAGTTTTCAAAAGCCGCCTCTCTCCTTACCAGTCCGCAACAGAACATTTCCTACGCCACCATCGACGGGGACATCGGCTACATCGCCGCCGGCAAGATACCGATCCGCAAAAAGGGAGATGGGTTTTTCGCGAGCCAAGCCTGGTCCGGTGAATACGACTGGACGGGGTACGTGCCGGTCGAACAATTGCCCCAGCTTGTCAATCCCAGCAGCGGCAAGATTGTTACAGCGAACAACCGGGTGATCGGACCCGACTACCCCCACCCTATGGGCCGGCATTGGTCGCCGCCTTATCGGGCGCAGCGCATTGAGGATTTGCTCGCCAAGACAGCTAAGCACGGCGTTGCTGATAGCATGGCCATTCAGTTGGATGTGGTGTCCGCTATGGCAGAGGATATCCTCCCGCTCATGTTGAAGGGCGTCTCACCAACCGCCGAGAACAAAACTGTTCTGGAAACACTGAGAGCATGGGACTTCTCTGCCGACAAGGATCAGCGCGCGCCCATGTTGTTTTATGCCTGGCTCCGGGAATTCAACCGGATGCTCTACAAGGATGAGCTGGCGCATGAGTTGGAGTCGTATTGGGGTTACCGGCCGAGGTTCGTGAAAAGCGTTCTGCAGTTTCATCACGCGTGGTGTGATGACGTTTCGACAGCGGGCATAAAAGAAACTTGCGATGATCTATTGGCCAAGTCTTTGACCACTTCCATTGTCGAAGCTCAAGGGCGCGCCTGGGGCGAGGCGCATCGGGTCGAGATGGCGCATCCACTGTTTCACAATATTCCGGGATTGGCTGCACTGGCCGACTTTACCTCTCCCAATTCCGGCGGCGATTATACCGTTAAGCGCGCCGCCACCCGGCCGTCGTCCGGCGCTCCTTACACGGAAATTCACGGCGGCGGATTTCGAGGAATTTACGATTTATCGAACCTGGGGAACTCACGTTTTGTAATAGGTACAGGACAATCCGGTAATTTGTTGTCCCCCAATTATGGTGACTTTTTTCCGCTATGGCGGGACGGTAAGTATGTGTCTATCGGGCGAATCAAATCCTCTACGGGCATTACCTATACCTTTAGCGCGGCTCCCTAATACCTTCTTTTCGCCAAGGCCGCTAATGTGTTGTCGATCGAAGCCGGAAAGCGCTTCATCTAAGGTGTTTAAGGGAGTTGCAGAACCAATTTTTCGAAATATTAAGGTTTCCAGGGCGAAATCCACAAGAATGTGAACATTTTTGTATTGGGACTCTTGATAGAAACCATTCTTTGGGTATGTTGTCTCGGCGAACGTGGTGCTGTCGGGCAGCTGGTTCGCCAAAATATCAGTTGAATTTCGAAATAGATTCAATGAACTAGAACATCGATCACAGGTCGATGACAGCGTAAGGGGAACAGAGGCCGTTCGATGTTTTTCATCATTGGTCTAATAGTGGTGTTCGGCAGCGTGGTCGGAGGGTATCTCGCCCTCGGCGGCCACCTGGACGTGCTTTGGCAGCCGTTTGAATTTGTCATTATTGGCGGCGCCGCGGTCGGCCAGTTTTTAATCGCCAGTCCCAGGAGAGTCATTAGCGCCTTTTTTGGTTCATTCGGCACCATCCTTAAGGGCTCTAAATACACGAAGGATTCTTATCTGGAACTCCTTGCGGTTCTTTATTCCGTTTTCCGGCTGGCAAAAAGTAAAGGCGACCTGGCCCTCGAAAGCCACGTCGAAAACCCGGAAGACAGCAGCATCTTCGGAAACGTTCCGCTGTTTGCCCATGATCACCATGCCGGTGAGTTTCTCGGTGACTATCTGCGCCTCCTAACCTTGGGGGCCAGCACCTCGCACGAGGTTGAAGCCGTAATCGAGCAGGAATTAGAAACCCATCATGCCGAACAGCATGAAATCACCGCCGCCTGGACAACTATGGGAGAGGCTTTTCCAGCCTTGGGCATAGTAGCAGCGGTTTTGGGTGTTATTCATACCATGGGCTCGATTACCGAGCCGCCGGAGGTGTTGGGGCATCTGATCGGCGGCGCCCTAGTAGGTACATTCTTTGGTATTCTGATGTCTTATGGCATGGTCACTCCTATGGCCAAATCCCTGGAAGCAACATATGCGGCGGACGCCAAATTCATGGAATGCATCAAAGTAGCCATTGTTGCACAAATGCAGGGTTATGCGCCGCAAGTCTCGATCGAGTTCGCCCGCAAGGTATTGGGTTCGGAGGTCCGACCTAGTTTCGCGGAAGTTGAGGAGTACATCAATAATATTCCGCGGGATATTTGAGCCCTTCGTAATTGGAATCGATTATGGCAGATGATCTCAATCAAGGCGTCAACGCAGTCTTTATTAAGCGAGTCAATAAGGTTGAGGGCGGCCACCATGGTGGTGCTTGGAAAATTGCCTACGCTGATTTTGTGACCGCTATGATGGCTTTCTTCCTCTTGTTGTGGCTATTGAACGCCGTCACCCAGGAACAGCTTGAAGGTATCTCAAACTACTTCGCCCCGGCGACCACTGCGCCAAGCACTAGTGGCTCAGGTGGTGTGCTCGGCGGTCAAACTATCTCGGCGGAAGGCGCAGAGGTGAGCGCCCGGGCGCAGATGACGCCGAGCCTTGAGCTGCCACCACCTAAGACCGGTTTGGGAGGCGAGGATCAGTCCTCGACACAGGATCAAAATGCCGAGGCGGCAAGCGAAGAACAGCTTCGACAAGCGGAAGAACAGCAGTTTGAAAAGGCGCAGCAGCAACTGCAGCAGGCCATCCATGAAAATCCGGATTCGGCGCGGCTTGAGCAAAGTCTGTTGGTTGACAACACGCCGGAAGGCCTTCGTATTCAGATTATTGACCAGGAAGGTCTGGCGATGTTTCTCAGTGGCAGCCCGACCCCCCTGCCCCACGCGATCGAATTGCTGGTGCTGGTCAAAGATGTGATTGTGAAGATGCCGCAAAAAATTTCAATCAGCGGCTACACGGACGCGTTGAAGTTTGGGGCGGGGGCGGCTTACACGAACTGGGAACTATCGTCTGACCGGGCTAACGCTTCGCGGCGCGTGTTGACCAGCCGTGGACTGCCGGAAGATCGCATTAACCGGGTGGAAGGACGGGCCGCGACGGAATTGCTGGATATCGAGGATCCTGCAAGTCCTAGGAACCGGCGGCTAAGTATCGTGCTGTTGAGAGGGACGGGCGTTAGTTCGAAAGCCGAGGAAGCACGGGAGCCGCCGCGCTGACGGGGTCTCGAAATCGCCACAATTCCGCTGGAGCCTATTTAAATAGAAATGCCACCGCCGAAAGGATCGTCGTGAGCGATACGGACAATCGCCTCTCCCGCCCGGCATCAGAACTGGATTCTCTTCACCATCCAGAACTCTACGAGGGGCTCATCTTTCGCCGGGTTGCAGCTTATTTGATGGATATCGTAATGGTCGCCTGCCTGGTAGGGATTGTCTCCATCGCCTCGTTCATTTTGGGGATAATGACTTTCGGCCTGTCTTTCGGTGTGACTGGATTGCTATTGTTGCTGATCCCTTTTGCCTACCACGCTGTTCTCATTAGTGGACCCAGGCACGCTACGTTGGGTATGCGGACCATGAATTTAGAGGTTCGAATTTGGAGTTCCGGCAATTCGCCTGAGCTGCCACAGGCTCTCATTCTGACCCTGTTGTTCTATGCCTCGATCGCGTTAACGGCCTGGTTAATTGTGCTGGTCGCGTTTTTTTCCGATTCGAGGCGTTGTCTCCACGATTATTTTTCGGGTACGGTAGTCGTCAACAAGCTGGCGGGTGGCGACACAACCTCCGCATCGTCCGGCACAGTCATATCGATCCGGGAGAAGCCCGGCGTACCTGAGTAGAAGATGAATTCATGAAGCATAGCCTTACCCATCGACCGACCTCGTTTTTCGTGACGGCGCCCATGCCCTGCCCCTATCTGGAGGGACAGGAGGAGCGCCGCATGGTGACCGAGCTTTCCGGCCGGGACGCTTTGTCGCTGCATGACACGTTGTCGCGGGTGGGTTTCCGGCGCAGCCACGGGCTGGTCTATGCGCCGATCTGCCATGGCTGCAGCGCCTGCCTGGCGGTGCGCACGATTGTTGGCGAATTTTCACCAACAAATTCACAACGGCGGGTGCTAAAAGCCAACGCGGATCTCTTGGTTGAACTGCGGCCCAGCCGAGCCACGTCGGAGCAGTACGAACTGTTTTCGGTGTATCAGGATTACCGGCACACCGGCGGCGATATGGCGACCATGGATTTCTATGATTTCCAATCGCTGATCGAGGAAACGCCGGTCGACACGATGGTTCTGGAATACCGGTTGCCCGAGGATAACCGGTTGGTCGGCGCGTGCCTGGTGGATGTCATGGGCGACGGCCTGTCGGCTGTCTACAGCTTCTTCGATCCGGAACTCTGCAAGCGCAGTCTGGGCACGTATATCGTTTTGAATTTGATTGATCAGGCGGCCATCCAGGGCCTGCCCTATGTCTATCTGGGCTATTGGATCAGCGGCAGCCAGAAAATGGCCTACAAGGATAAATTCCAGCCGCTTGAGTATTATGACGGCAACGGCTGGTCCTTGATCGAGAATTACACGCCGGACATCGCGGCGGAATAAAGGCGGTAACGCGCCATAATTGTCCGGAACACCGGACACGAGGGAAGATCAACGTCTAAGCAACGATGAAACGTCGTGATTTCATAAAAACGGTGGGCGCCACCGGTGCGGTCGGCGTATCGGCATTGGCCACCCCTGCTTTGTCCCAAGGGATCAGGGAACTAAACATGGTGACCGTCTGGCCGGAGAACTTTCCGGGCCTGGGCACCTCCGCCACGCGGTTGGGCGAGCGCATCACCCGGATGAGCGGCGGTACGCTGAAGGTCAATGTTCACGGCCGCGGCAAGTTTGTCTCTTCTCCCGATTTGCTGAAGGCCGTGTCCGACGGCAAAGCCGAGATGTATCACGGCATCGAATATTACTGGCAGCAGCATTCCCGCGCGTTCAACTTTTTCGCCTCGGTCCCCTTCGGGCTGACCGCCAGCGAGCAGCAGGCCTGGATCAATTTCGGCGGCGGTCAGGAACTGTGGGACGAGCTGGGCCGGTCGTTCGGCGTCAAACCGTTCATGGCCGGCAACACGGGCATGCAGATGGGCGGCTGGTTCAACAAACAGGTTGATACCCTGGCCGATGTGCAGGGACTAAAGGTACGCATGCCGGGCTTTGGCGGCGTGGTGCTGGAAAAGATCGGCGCCAAGCGGGTGTCGTTGCCGATCAGCAAAATCTTTCCGGCGATGCGCGCCGGTGACCTGGACGCGACGGAGTGGTTCGGCCCTTGGCTCGATATGAATTTCGGGCTGCACAAGATCGCCAAGTTCTACTACTACCCCGGATTTCATGAGCCGGGCACGACCTTGTCATCGGCAATCAACCTGAAGCTTTGGGACTCGCTCTCCAAGGAACACCAGGAGATCATCAAAACCGCCGCGTCGGCCGAGACCGGCGAAGTGCTGGCAGAGTTTAACGCGAAGAATATCGACGCGCTGGATACGCTTCGGCGAAAGCATGATCTGAACCTCCGCCGGTTCTCCGACGAATTGATGAACGCGATCGGCTCGGCGTCGGGTGAAGTCGTGCAGGAAGTCGCCTCGGCGGATGAACTCACCGGCAAAATCTTCAGAAGCTTTCTCGACTTCCGGACGAAATCCATCACCTGGTCGAAAGTCTCCGATCAGGCGTATTGGAATTCCCGCCTGCTGCCGTTCAGCTACGCGAGATAAATTCTATTCGGAAAGGGTGCGTTCGCTCCGCCGGCCCAGGTAGCGCCAGCAGCCCGGCAGCACCAGCGCGGCCAGGGCGATTTTGAAGGCTGCCGCGTAGTAGAAAGGCGCCACACCGAACGTGTAGGCTTTCTCCGCGCCGATAAGGTGGGCCAGCCAGGCAAACCCAAAAACGAAAATAATCACCGTGCCGGCGATCATTGCGACCAGGGTCGAGGCTATCCCACGATCAAAACCCCTCTCACCGAGGTAGCCGAGGAAACCTGCGCTGATCAGGAAGCCAAGCAGGTAGCCGCCCGTGGGCCCGGTCATATAGGCCAGACCGATGCCTTTGGCCGGTGTACCGGCGAACGCCGGCAGGCCGACCGCGCCTTCGGCCAGATACAGCAGGACCGTCGCTGCGCCCAATTTCCAGCCGAACGCCATGCCGATGACCAACACGGCGAACGTTTGCATGGTCATGGGAACCGGATAGAAGGGCACGTTGATTTTTGCGGACAGGGTCAACAAGGCGGAGCCGGCAATCGCCAGGATCGCCATTTTCAGCCAGCTCTTTTCAGCGGCCGGCCAGAGTGTCGAAAGCAACGTCGGTGTCGTGCCGATAGCAGTGTTCATGATCCGCATCCCTTGAAGGCGTTTTCTTCGTTGAGGGCCGGTTTTAATCCGGGCTCAGATCGGAGTCAAATGGGCGATGTCCTCAGAACTTGTTCACCTTGGAAAAGCCCTTGGGCGGCAACCGGCCGGCCTGAGACCGTTTGCCCTGCCAGGCCATCAGGTCGGTCTCCGTGCGGTTCCGGTCGCCCGTTTTCCAGGTCAGCCCTTCCTCCATGGTGAAGGTTTTGACGTCCGACAGGCCGCCGTCCTTGTAGCGTTGGAGGATCACCCCCCTGCCCCGGGTCATCTCCGGC
>JAYQGD010000094.1:6948-8246 GCA_038140415.1 Rhodospirillaceae bacterium | reverse complement strand
GTGGCAACACTTTAAATGAATAGGCGTCATAGACATCGCTCAACAGCGGCAGGGCAACTTGCGAAAACTCCAGGCACAGAAAATGCCCGCCCGGCTTCAACATCCGCCGGGCTTCCCGGAGCGCCTTATCCAGCCGGGTGACGTTGCGCATGCAGAAAGCCGTAACATAGGTGTCGACCGTGCCGCTTTCCACGGGCAGCGCCTCCGCATCGCCGCAGGTCCAGGTAATGCCGCCGACAATGTTCCGGTCGATGGCCCGGTTGCGCCCCACCTCCAGCATTTCCCGGTTGATGTCGCAGACTTGTATCTGATCGGCCCCTTTTTCCCGGCAGCCGAAGGCGATGTCGCCGGTGCCGCCGCCCACATCCAGGATTGCCGTGCCGGCCCGTGGGTTTATCCGGCGAATCAGATCAGCCTTCCACAGCCGGTGGATGCCGCCGCTCATCAGGTCGTTCATCAGATCGTACTTGGGCGCGACATGGTCGAAGACATCACCGACCAGCGAGGCCTTCTCGGATTCGCGCACGCGGCGGAAGCCGAAATCGGTCATCCGGCTGTCCCCGTTCCCTCTGTCATCCCGATAAGTCATTGCTTCAACACCAATATTCCATGCGGCTGCACCGGACCATAGCTTAACTGACCGGAAACCGCTACGGTTATGCCATGCCTGAATTACCTGAAGTGGAAACAGTCTGCCGGGGTCTGGCGCCGGTCCTGGAGGGCGCGGTGATCGATCGCGTTGAAGTGCGCCAGCCGCGCCTCAGATGGCCGGTGCCCGACGACTTTGCCTCCAAGCTGGCGGGGCGCAAGATGCTCACGCTGCGCCGCCGGGCCAAGTATATGCTGATGACCATGGAGGATGAGACGGTGGTGCTGGGCCATCTGGGCATGTCCGGCCGGATGACCATCCACCGGGCGGGGGAGCCTCTGCCGCCGCCGGGCAAACATGATCATATCGATTTTATCACCCGGGCCGGCGACGTGGTCCGGTACTGCGATCCCAGACGCTTCGGTATGATGCTGCTGAGCTCGGTGGGCGAGCTGGAAGACCATCGGCTGATCCGACACTTGGGCCCCGATCCCTTGGGCAACAGTTTCAATGCCGAAGTACTGGCGGCGCGGCTCAAAGGCAAGACCGGCCCGATCAAGGCGGCGTTGCTGGATCAAAAGGTCGTCGCCGGTCTCGGCAATATATATGTGTGCGAAAGCCTGTTCCGGTCGGGGATTTCGCCCAAGCGCAAGGCGGGCTCCGTACAGGGCGGGCGCGCCGATAAACTGACCGTGGCGATCCGGGATGT
>JAYQGD010000094.1:0-6848 GCA_038140415.1 Rhodospirillaceae bacterium | reverse complement strand
CGTGAAACGCCGTTGTTTTCTGGGGGGTTGACGGGTTTCGCCCCCCTCTATATAACCCCGCCCTTCGAACGAAAAAGCCTGAAAGAGACAAATTATGGCCAACCATGATTCGGCAAAGAAACGTATCCGCCAGACGGTCCGCCGCCGCGAAGTAAATCGCGACCGGCTGAGCCGCGTGCGCACCTTTATCAAGAAGGTGGAGCTGGCGATTGAAAGCGGCGATGCCGCGGCGGCGAAAGACGCGTTGCAGAACGCTCAGCCGGTGGTCGCTCGTGGCGCGCAGAAGGGTGTGCTGCCCAAGAATACGGCCGCCCGGAAAATGTCCCGTCTGTCAGCCCGCGTCAAAGCGATGTCGAGCTGATCGGCATCTCGCCGACCGGACGAAGCCGCATCCTAAGGATGCGGCTTTTTTGATGCCCGAAGGCCGAAAAATGGCGGGGGACTCGAAAAGTTGATTTGAGTCAACAAATTTATTTGCGACGTTCTCTTTTCGGTCCGCTTGAATCGAAAATTTTGCACGAGTAAATTCGACTCCGTTGCGACGCTGACCATGCCTCAACACATCGTTGTTTTTCCGGCAGTCACACAGTCCAAGTAAATTCGGCGAAAGGGTTTTTCATCAGTACAATTCGGCCTCATCACATCAAACGCCCTATTTCGGGTGGATACTAAAAATCATAGTTTAATAGTGCGTAGGAATATCCCTGGTGAGAAAATCGAATTGAGTCACATGCTGACGAAAATCTCAGCAAGCAACAAAAGAATTTCAGGGGGGCAGTCTAGGTCTATCCTTTGCCTCTGAGCGTATAAAACCGGTTTTACCCGATGCGGCACGGCGGTGTTCTCTGCGACTGCGGGTAGGGCCAAAAAAGATGACGAGGCGGCGAAAGGCTGACGGGGAATTAGCCACACCGCTGGAGAATAGAGCACCGGGATGGAAGATCGCCAATTACAAACACAATGGTATCGGGTTTGCAGCCGGTTGAAGGCTGAAATTGGAGACACCGCTTTTGAGAATTGGGTGAAACCCATGAAGGCGGTGGTGTTAGACGGTTCGGAAGTGACCTTAAGCGTGCCCAGCCGCTTCATGCGAGACTGGGTCGTGGCCAATTATCTCGATCGGCTTAAGGGACTTTGGCATGGCGAGAATGCCAAGGTGCAGGCCGTCGGTGTGACCATACAGCCGACGACATCGGAAAACGCCGCAGCGCCACAGGACGACATGTCCCGGCCGGGCCGTGCGACCCCGATTATTTCTTCCACTGCCAACGCCGAGGGTGACTCCGGCAATAGCTGGAAGTCGGGCGCCCAAATCGCCGCGCCGCTGGATTCCAAGTTCACCTTTGATCAATTCGTGGTGGGCAAGCCGAACGAGTTTGCCTATGCCGCCGCCCGCCGGGTCGCCGAGGCCGCGACGGTGCCGTTCAACCCGCTGTTCCTCTATGGCGGCGTCGGGCTGGGCAAGACCCACTTGATGAACGCCATCGCCTGGGAAATTCTGGAGCGGGATCCGTCACGGACGGTGATGTATCTGTCCGCCGAGAAATTCATGTACCGGTTCGTGCGCGCGCTCCGGGAGCAGAACACGGTCGACTTCAAGGAGCAGTTCCGCTCGGTCGACGTGCTGATGATCGACGACGTCCAGTTCATCGGCGGGCGCGATGCCACCCAGGAAGAGTTTTTTCATACCTTCAATGCGTTGGTCGACCAGGGCCGTCAGATCATTCTGTCCGCTGATAAGTCGCCGTCCGACCTGGAAGGGGTGGAAGACCGGCTGAAGTCCCGCCTCAATTGCGGGCTGGTCGCCGATATTCACGCCACCACCTATGAGCTTCGTCTGGCGATCCTGGAATCCAAAGCGGAAACCATGCAGATCGAGGCGCCGAACAAGGTGTTGGAGTTCCTGGCTCATAAAATCACGGCCAACGTGCGGGAGCTCGAAGGCGCCCTGAACCGGGTCGCCGCCCACAGCCAGTTGGTGGGGCGCGAACTGACCCTGGAGACCTGCCAGGAGGTCCTGCACGACCTTCTCCGGGCCAATGACCGCCGGGTGACCATCGAGGAAATCCAAAAACGGGTGGCGGAACACTTCAATATCCGCATTTCCGACATGCATTCGGCCCGGCGGGCGCGATCCGTGGCCCGTCCCCGTCAGGTGGCCATGTATCTCGCCAAGCAGCTCACCTCGCGTTCCCTGCCCGAGATTGGGCGGAAATTCGGTGGGCGGGACCACACAACGGTGATGCATGCGGTGAAAAAAGTGGACGAATTGCGTGATTTGGACACCTCGTTCGCCGAGGATGTGGAACTTCTCCGCCGGATGCTCGAAGGCTGAGGAATCAGCGGCTCTAACCCGTTGGGATCAAAGGCTTAAATTCCCCCCGAAAATTGGCTGTTTTTAGCCGAAATGGCTTCGGAATCCACCGCCATATGGTATAATAATGCCCGCTCTTCGGGGGGCTCGATCATTTCTCGAACGGACGCGTTTTTGCCGGGTTTTCCCGGCCTTTTGCAACCGTTCAGCCGATCCCCGCAAGAGCTCTCCCGGGGTTGATTCGCCGGGATTAAGCTTATCAGCGCCGGCCAGATATGTTTGAGACAGCAAGCCCAAGAAAGATCGACGACACGCCATGAAAATAACCATAGAGCGCGGATTACTCTTAAAAGTCCTGACTCACATTCAAAGCGTCGTGGAACGGCGTAACACCATTCCGATTTTGTCCAACGTGAAGTTCGACGCGCCCGACGGCGCGCTTAGCCTGAACGCCACGGATATGGACCTGGAAATCGTGGAAACGGTGCCGGCGGATGTCGCCACACCGGGTTCGACCACGGCGCCGGCGCATACGCTGTTCGATATCGTGCGCAAGCTGCCGGAAGGCGCCCAGGTGGAACTCGACTGCACCGGCGACGACAGCCAGTTAATTCTCTCGGCCGGCCGTTCCCGGTTTACCCTGACCTGTCTGCCGACCGAGGATTTTCCGGTGCTCACGGGCGGCGATCTGCCCCATAGTTTTGTACTGCCGGCGGCTGATCTTCGCGGCATCATCGACCGGGCGCGCTTCGCCATTTCGACCGAGGAAACCCGCTATTATTTGAACGGCATCTACCTGCACGAGGCGGAAGCGGACGGCTCGTCCGTGCTGCGCGGCGTGGCCACGGACGGCCACCGGCTGGCGTCTATTGACGTGCCGCTGCCGGACGGCGCCGCCGGGATGCCCGGCGTCATCGTGCCCCGCAAGACCGTGACGGAGCTGCGCAAACTCATTGACGAGACGGACGAAGATGTGGCCGTTTCCCTGTCCGACACCAAGATCAAGTTCGCCTTCGAGGGGGCGGTTCTGACCTCCAAGCTGATCGACGGCATGTTCCCGGACTATGACCGGGTCATTCCGTCGGACAACGACAAGATGATGGAGGTGGACACCAAGGATTTCGCCGCCGCCGTCGACCGGGTGTCGGCCATTTCCACTGAGAAATCCCGCGCCATCAAGCTGGCGCTGGCCAAGGGCAGCCTGACCTTGTCCGCCAATAGCCCGGACAACGACACGGCGACCGAAGAACTGGCCGTGGATTATGACTCGGACGAGATCGAGATCGGCTTTAACTCCCGCTATTTGCTGGACATCGCTCAGCAGATCGAAGGAGACGCGGCGCAGTTCTCGCTGGCTGATGCGGCCTCGCCCACGTTGGTTCAGGACAAGGACGACCTGAGCGCGCTTTATGTCCTGATGCCGATGCGTGTTTGATGATTGCAGCGTCCATGGCAATCGAAAGGGTAAAGATCTGACCGCAGTTCGACACTTGGCTGCTTCCGCGGACAATGACAAATTTGCGGACGGCGACGTGTCCACGTCGATGGCCGCCGGCCGGTCGCTGGCGGTTCAGCGGCTCAATCTCACGGATTTCCGGTGCTACGCCTATGCCCGCGTTGAAACCGACACGCGCCCGGTGGTGCTGACCGGCCCGAACGGCGCGGGGAAGACAAATATTCTCGAAGCCTTGTCGTACCTGGTGCCGGGACGCGGTTTGCGCAGCGCCCGGCTGAGCGAAATTGGCCGCAGCGAGCCGCGGGCGGACAGCGCCATGCCGCGGGGCTGGGCCGTCGCCGCCAAGCTTCTGGCCGGCGAAGACCAATTGGATGTGGGCACCGGGCTGGAGCTGGACGAAAACGATAGCCAGCGGGAACGCCGGGTGATCAAGGTGGACGGCAATCCGGTTAAAACTCAATCTGAGTTGGGGCGGCGAACTAGTGCGCTTTGGCTGACGCCGCAGATGGATCGGCTGTTCCAGGAAGGCGCGTCCGGGCGGCGCAAATTCATCGACCGGCTGATTTACGGCCTGGATCCGGAACATGCGGGCCCGGTGGCGGCGTATGAACATAGCCTGCGCAGCCGTAACAAGGTGTTGAAAGACAGTCAGGGCGGCGCCCTGGATGCGGCGTGGCTCGACTCGATCGAAGACTCAATGGCCCGGCATGGGGTTGCCGTGGCGCTCCGCCGGCTGGATGCGGTGGCGCGCCTGCACGAGATCAGTGAGGCCGATGAAGGCCCGTTTCCGGGCGCTCATCTGGCGCTTGCCGGTGAGATGGAAGAATTGGTCGCCGGTATCCCGGCCCTCGACGCGGAGGAGAGCTTCCGCCGCCGGCTGCGCGACGCGAGGGGCACGGACCTGGCGATGGGCGCGACCTCCATCGGGCCGCACCGCAGCGACTTGGAGGTTGTGCACAGCGCCGGCGGCATGCCGGCGGACCTTTGTTCCACCGGCGAGCAAAAGGCGCTCCTGGTGCGGATCGTACTCGCGGCGGCCGTTTTGGAAGCACGGGAGCGGGGCCGGATGCCGCTGTTGCTTTTGGATGAAATCGGCGCGCACCTGGATGCGGACCGCCGCGCCGCGCTGTTCGATGTTCTCTGCGCCATGGGCGCGCAGGCCTGGATGAGCGGCACCGATGACCAGATTTTCGACGCCCTGGGGACCCGGGGCCAGTTTTTTCACGTAAAGGACGCCCGGATCGAAAAGCGCTGACGCGCGTATTTTCGGGCAACAAGTAACTTAAGAACGCTAACAAAAATAAGTTTAGGTGGATCATGACCGACGAAACAGACGTCCCGCAGGATCAGACAGACCCGGCCCCGGAGAATGGAAACGGCGAGGAATACGGCGCCAATTCCATCAAGGTGCTCAAGGGCTTGGACGCGGTGCGCAAGCGCCCCGGCATGTATATCGGCGACACCGATGACGGTTCGGGCCTGCATCACATGATCTACGAGGTGGTGGACAACGCTATCGACGAGGCTTTAGCCGGTTATTGCGACACGGTCGAGGTGATCCTGAACGGCGACGGTTCGGTCAGCGTGTCCGATAACGGACGCGGCATCCCCGTCGATATCCACGAGGAAGAAGGGGTATCGGCCGCCGAAGTGATCATGACCCAGCTCCATGCCGGTGGTAAGTTCGACCAGAACTCCTACAAAGTGTCCGGCGGTCTGCACGGCGTCGGCGTCTCCGTGGTCAATGCGCTGTCAACCTGGCTGGAACTCAGGATCTGGCGGGACGGCAAGGAACATGTGCTGACCTTTAAGGATGGCGAGGTGGATAAACCCCTGGAGGTCGTCGGCGACTCCGGTGGCAAGACCGGCAGCCAGGTGACCTTCCTGGCGTCGACAAACATTTTCACCAACACTGACTATGAATTCAGCACGCTGGAGCACCGGCTTCGGGAGCTGGCGTTCCTCAATTCGGGCGTGAAGCTCAAGATCACCGACGCCAGGCATGCCGAACCCCAAGTGGTCGATCTGCATTACGAAGGCGGCCTGGAAGCCTTCGTCACCTATCTGGACCGCTCCAAGACCGCGCTCAATCCGACCATTTCGGTGGCCGGTGAGCGGGACGGCATTACGGTCGAGGCGGCGCTGCAGTGGAACGACAGCTATCACGAATCGACGCTGTGCTTTACCAACAATATCCCGCAACGGGACGGCGGCACACACCTGGCCGGGTTCCGGGGCGCGCTCACCCGCTGCATCAATACCTATGCGGAAGCGGAGGGCATTTCGAAAAAGAACAAGGTGGGCATCACCGGCGACGACGCACGGGAGGGTATGACCTGTGTCCTCTCGGTCAAAGTGCCGGATCCGAAATTCTCCTCGCAGACCAAGGAAAAGCTAGTGTCGTCCGAAGTGCGGCCTGTGGTCGAAAGTATCCTGGGCGAAATGCTGAACCAGTGGTTTGAGGAACATCCGGCGGAAGCCAGACGCATCATCGGCAAAATCGTTGAAGCCGCCGCCGCGCGGGAAGCCGCCCGCAAAGCCCGCGAGCTGACCCGGCGCAAGGGCGCGCTGGACGTGTCATCCCTGCCCGGCAAGCTGGCCGATTGCCAGTCCAAGGACCCGGCGGTCAGCGAGTTGTTTATCGTCGAGGGTGATTCGGCCGGCGGTTCCGCCAAACAGGGCCGTAACCGGGCCAATCAAGCCATCCTGCCGCTTCGGGGAAAAATCCTGAATGTGGAGCGGGCGCGCTTCGACAAGATGCTGGCCTCCGCCGAAATCGGGACCTTAATTACGGCGCTCGGCACGGGGATCGGCCCGGAGGACTTTAATATCGAAAAAGTCCGGTATCACAAGATCATCATCATGACCGACGCCGACGTGGACGGCAGCCATATCCGCACCCTGCTGCTGACCTTCTTCTACCGGCAGATGCCCGAATTGATCGAGCGGGGCTATCTCTATATTGCCCAGCCGCCGCTGTACCGGGCCAAGCAGAACAGTTCGGAAGTCTATCTCAAGGACGACCGGTCCTTGGAGAAATACCTGATCGACAGCGGCATTGATGACTGTGTCTTTAAT
>JAYQGD010000093.1:1593-8252 GCA_038140415.1 Rhodospirillaceae bacterium | reverse complement strand
CGTGTGGAGTCCGGAAAACACCTTCGTCTACTGTAATCCTTCATACAAGGGGATGCAGGTGGGCGACGGCAAACTTTTGGTGCCGGGCTACTCCTACAAAGACCACCTGCGCCGCCAGCTTGAAGACGAGATCGTCAAGGTGCCGAAAGAAGCATGGGACGATTGGGTAGAGGCGCGGCTCTCCGACTTCGAGAACGAAACCATCGAATACGATATCGAACAGGAAGAGGGCCGCTGGTTCCGGGTCCTCAAGCAGCGTTTCGAGGATGGCAGCCATATGTCCATTCACATGGACATCTCCCACCGCAAAAACGTCGAGCGTCTCAAAGACGAGTTCATTTCGCTCGCCAGTCACGAACTCCGCACGCCACTGACCTCAATCCGTGGATCATTGGGACTGATGCTTCAAGGTGTCGCCGGCGAGATGCCCGAAGCCTCCAAAGGCATGCTGGAAATCGCCCACCGCAACTGCGAGCGGCTCTCTACCCTGATCAACGACTTCCTGGATATGAGCAAGATCGAGTCCGGAGAGTTCGGGCTCAATCTGGAGGCCGTGGATATTGACCCGCTACTGACCGAGGTCATCGAGCTCAACAGCCCCTATGCGGATCAATATGGCTGCACCTTCAAGATGGCAAACTGGGAGCGTGGCATGAGCGTCGAAGGCGATCCGTCGCGGCTCAATCAGGTCATCACAAATTTACTCTCCAACGCCGCCAAGTTCTCACCGGAAGGCACCGACGTGGAAATCTCGGCGGTCGCATCAGAGGGCCTGATCACCATCTCGGTCAGCGACCACGGGAGCGGGGTACCCCATCATTTCAGGGATCATCTGTTCGAGAAATTCTCGCAAGCCGACAACGCCGATTCAAAATCCAAGTACGGCACAGGCCTGGGCCTCAGCATCTCCAAGAGCATCGTCGAAATGCACGGCGGCAAGATCGGATATGAGCCGAACGAAGACGAAGGCTCCACCTTCTGGTTTTCCTTACCCGTCACCAGACAGTAGGCGCCCCGGCTATTCCACCATCTCCCGCTCGACCCCGGCGGCGGTTTCCACGGCCCGGCATACGGCGGCCAATTCCATATGATCCAGGCCCAACGCCACGGCCGAATTAAAGGTCTGGCGCGCCGCCGCCAGTTGATGGATCGGCGCGTTTAGTTCAGCTGCATACTCGGAGATGATGGATAGGTCCTTGCGGATGATGTTGAAGATGGTGCCGTCCTCGTAGCGATAGTCGGAATTCGCCATATATTCGCCCCGCACCTGGAGCATGGTCGAGCCGCCCGCCCCTTTCGGCAACACCTGATGAATCATCTTCGGATCGAGACCGGCCTTCATGCCGAACACCATGCACTCGGCGGCCGCGACCGTGTGAACGGCGACCAGATAGTTGGCGAGGATTTTCATCTTCATCCCGTTGCCCACCTCGCCCACGTAATCGTTCGCGCCGGCGAAAGCCTCCAGCACATAGACGCAGCGGTTATAGGCGGCCTTGTCGCCGCTCACATAGAGCGATGAGGTTTTGTTCTCCACCATCGGCGGCGTGCCGCTGATCGGCGTATCCAAAAAGCCCTTGCCGCCGGCGGCCATGGCGTCGTGAAAGGCGATCTTATCGCTGATCTTCAAAGTGCTGGTCTCTATCAGGATATTGGCGAGTTTATTGGATTGAAGAATGCCGTCTTCGCCGGAGATCACCGCCTCCACAGCCGCCGGACTGGGGAGGGACGAGATAATGATCTCCGCCTGATCGGCCACTTCCTTGGGCGACGCGGCGGCCGTCATCCCTGCTTTCTGCAATGACGCCATCTGATCCGGATTGGTGTCAAAGCCAACGACACCGCAACCCTCGGCCATAAGATGGCGGGCGAAGATCGCCCCCATGGCGCCTAATCCGATCACCCCGATCTGTTCCGACATTGTCTGTCTCCCTTACTCCCGATTTAAAAACAAACGGGCGCGCCCCCCGTCAGAAGAACGCGCCCGCCCGGTTAGTTCATGACGGCTAGAACTTGACTTGATCGCCGCCCTTTAACTGAAGCCGTTTGCGCGCCTCCGTCGGTGTCGCCACCTCCAAGGAGAGGTCCTCGACGATCCGGCGGATTTTGGCGACCTGATCCGCGTTGGACTTGGCCAACTCGCCCTTGCCGATATAGAGCGAATCTTCCAGCCCCACCCGGACGTTGCCGCCCAGGATCGCACCGGTGGTCACAAAGTTCATCTGGTGGCGGCCGGCAGCCAGGATCGACCATTCGTAGTTTTCCTCGCCGAACAGTTTGTTGGCGATGCGGCGCATATGCATGAGGTTTTCGATGTCCGCGCCGATGCCGCCCAAAATACCGAAGATGGTCTGCACGAAGAACGGCGGTTTGATCAGACCGCGATCGACAAAGTGGGCCAGATTGTAGAGATGGCCCATGTCGTAGCATTCGAACTCGAAGCGGACGCCGTGCCCTTCTCCCAGTTCCTTCAGCACCCATTCGATATCCTTGAACGTGTTGCGGAAAATGAAGTCCCGGGTCATTTCCAGATACTTGGGCTCCCACTCGTGTTTCCAGTCGAACGGTTTGTCGAGAATGGGAAATAGGCCGAAGTTCATCGATCCCATGTTGAGCGACGTCATTTCAGGGCTGGCCCGAAGCGCGCCGGCGCAACGTTCCTCCAGGGTCATGCCGTGCCCGCCGCCGGTGGTGATATTCACCACCGCGTCGGTGGATTGTTTAATGCGGGGCAGAAATTCCATAAACGTGTCCGGACTCGCCGTCGGACTGCCGTCCGGGTTCCGGGCATGCAGGTGCAAAATCGAGGCGCCGGCCTCAGCCGCCGCGATGGCGCCCTCGGCGATCTCGTTGGGTGAGATCGGCAGATGCTTCGACATCGTCGGTGTGTGGATGGATCCAGTTACCGCACAGGTAATGATAACGCTTTTGGCCATTGGATGTTGTTCCTCCCCTAGTCCTAATTCAGCCGCCTTCATCGGGCGGCGCCATTGCCCTCGACAATAGAGGATGAAGCGGGGGGTGATCAATCAATAGCGCCCGAGACCACCGAACCGGAGAGGGCCGGTTGCAATCGGCAAAAATATGGTAATAAAGGAACCCATCGTTGTTCCCGGAGACGGAAAGACATCATGAATCGCAAGGAACGCCGGCGTCAGGAGAAAGCCGCCAAGGCTGCGGGCGGATTTCAACCGGGTCCCGCCAAACCCTCGCAGGTGAGCAACGCCTTGTTCGCCTATGCCACGGGACAATCCGGCTCTCCCATGGACATGACCCTGGGCGCGGCGCCCCTCCCCGTCGATTATGATCCGGTCCAGGACGGACTGCAAAAGGCGGCGGAATTTCTATCGCGGGGCGACCATGCCGGCCTGAACGCTCACTGCCGCCAACTGCTGGACTCCCATCCAGATCATCCGGATGTTCATTACCTCACCGGACTGACCGCCTTCGTGATGAATGACTTGCGCCGGGCAGAGGAACATCTGCAAAAGGCGATTGACGGCGGCACGGAATATGCGGAGGCGGCACTGTATCTGGGCGATGTCAGGGTGCAGGAAAAGCGCTACGCCGAAGGCGAAGAACTGATCCGCAGCGCCCTTGCCCGGGAACCGAATAACGATGAATTTAAGATGCGCCTCGTCCTGGCCCTGCAGGACCAATTCAAAATGAGCGAGGCCAGCGAAATATACGAATCCCTCAGCCCGGCGATGATGGATAACCCCGACGTCCAGCACAATATGGGGCACGCCTATTTTCAGGCGGACCGCATCGACGAGGCGGAACGTTGTTATAAACGGTGCGTGGAGATGCAGCCCGACCATAAAATGGGTCTCATCGGCCTCGGCACCACCAGTCTGGCGGCCGGCCGGAACGACGAGGCTAAAAAATGTTTCGAGAGAAGCCTTGCCCAGGACCCGACCGACGCCGAGGCCCTCCTGGGCCTCGCCAAATCGTTGCGGGCCCTTGAGGACTATGTGGCGGCGGCCGACTCCTACCGGGCGGCGATCAACGCCTCCGTCCAGAAGGCCGAGGCTTATTGGGAAATGGGCAGCGCGCTGGCCGAACTGGGACGGACGGACGAGGCGAGGACGGCCTACCAGCAGTGCCTGCAGTTTTACCCGAACAACGTGACGGCCAAACGGCTGCTGGAAGAATTGGATAGTTAGATGGATCTGGAACTGGGTGGCAAACAAGCACTGGTGACCGGGTCTACCCTGGGGATCGGGCGGGCCATCGCGGAATCGCTATTGAACGAAGGCGCGTCCGTGGTGATCAACGGCCGGGATAAAGACCGGCTCAACCGAGTTGTCGGCGAACTGGGCGATCTTGGCGAGGTCTCCGGCGTCGCCGCCGATATGTCCACCGCCGAAGGCGCGGAAGCGGTCGCGGAGGCCATCGACGGGCCGGTCGATATTCTGGTAAACAATGTGGGCGTCTTCGAGGTCCAGCCGTTCTTTGACATTACCGACGAGGAATGGACCCGCATGTTCGAACTGAACGTGATGAGCGGCGTCCGTCTGTCGCGCACCTATATGGAGGGCATGCTGTCCCGCGGCTGGGGCCGGATTATCTTCATCGGTTCGGACCAAAGCCTGAAACCCAACCCGGTGATGGCGCACTATGCCATGACCAAGACGGCCGAGGTTTCCATCGCCCGCAGCCTGTCGGAACTGACCCGGGGGACGGGCGTCACCGTCAACACGGTGATGGCGGCGCCGACCTGGACCGACGGGGTCGAGGCGTTCATGAAACAAATGGCGGAAATCGAAGACACCACGCCGGAAGAAATGAGCAAGGAATATTTCGCCGACGGCGAAGGTCGGACGTCACTGTTGGAGCGCTGGGCCGACCCGGCGGAGATCGCCTCGCTGGTCACCTACCTGTGCTCCCCCAAAGCATCCGCCACAAACGGCGCTGCGCTGCGCGCCGACGGCGGGATGGTGCGCTCTCTCTTCTAGATATCGGCGCCGGCCCAGTTCCCCATCACCGGCAGCTTGAAGGTAAAGGTCGTACCTTTGCCGGTTTCCGTGTCGAACCAGATTTCCCCGCCGTGTACTTCGACAATGGATTTGCTGATGTTCAACCCAAGGCCGGTGCCTTGGGTCTTTTTGGTGTCGGGCTCGTCGGCCTGGGAGAGCGGATTAAAAATATGCGGGCGGAACGCCTCCGGAATGCCGTCGCCGGTATCCGCGACGGACACCAGAACGTCTCCACCGTCTTGCGCAATCCCCACCACGACGTCCGAGCCGGCGTGCGAGAATTTCGCCGCATTCGACAGTAGGTTATTCATCACCTGAAGTATCCTGAAGTGATCCCCATTGACCGTGACGGGACCTTCCTGCGCCGGTTTCAGCACGAACGTGACGTCATACTGATCCGCATAGGCTTGATTGGCCTCCAGCGCTTCGCGCGCCAACCCGACAACGTCAATCGGCTTCATCTTAAAATCGAGTTTGCCGGCCTGCATTTTCTCGACATCCAGGATATCGTCGATCAAGCGGCGCAACCGGATGCAGTTCCGGTGCGCAATATCCACCATATCCATCACCGGCTTGTCCAATGCGCCCAACGCGCCGCCGGCCATCAGGCCAAGAGTGCCCTGGATGGACGTAATGGGCGTGCGGAGCTCGTGGCTCATGTTCGCCAGGAATTGGGATTTCGCCGAGTTCGCCGCGAGCGCCTCATCCCGAGAGTCGGCAAGTTCGGAGGTGCGTTCCCGCACCCGCTGTTCCAGCACCGCCTAGGAGCGGCGCAGCTCGTGTTCGATCTCGTCCTGATGATCCTGCATGGCGTTGAACGAATTGATGACTGTCCCGATTTCGTCGTCGCTTTGCCAATTCACCTTTTGGCGCTGCCGGCCCAAACGGGTCTGGTTAATGGCGCCCAGCAATCGCTCCATGGGTAAGCCCATGGTCTTCCAGTTTGCGATCAAGGCGCTGGCGATCACCGCGATCAACACGGCGGCCACCAAGAGGACGTTCCGGATGATCCGGGTCTGACTTTGGGCCCGGACATTCGCGTCCGTCAGGCTGATCCGCACCTTGCCGATGGTTTCCGTCGGGCCACTGTCTTCGCGGTAGAGGATTGGAATTTCGCCGGTGAGCCCTTTTGCCGTGCCGCCGACGGCGCCGAATTTACCAAGCTCTTCGTCACCCGCGTCCATGACTGTTGCCCCGGCCACGTCGGGATCATTGGACAGGCTTTTTAAGATCAACCGAATACGGTCTTCATCCAGGTTCCAAACCGATTCAGACAGGACCGCCGCCACATTGACCAAATCCGTACGCAGCTTGGCCCGCAGCGCCTGCCCAGCCTGATGATTGGTCTGATATTCGAACAGGGCCATGATCGGTACAGCCAGCAGCAACGCCAGCGGAATGCAGATGCGCAGAAATTTCGTTCGGACCGACGCGCCAAGGGCCGGCGTTTCTTCCACGCTTGTCTCTGCTGCTTCTACAGCTTTCTCCGGCGAGGTTTGATCCATGGTTAAACTAAGAAAAGGTCCAGCGGTTTGACTAATTCAGCACCGGCCAGCGTTGAACAAACTGGGTGAGCCCGTTGGCGGTCAAAATTTCAGCCTAGCGCGGACTCTTCTTCAACGCGGCGAGTTCCTTATTGAAGGCCGCCAGGTCGGCGTCCGAGAATTTGGCTTTGCTCAA
>JAYQGD010000093.1:0-1493 GCA_038140415.1 Rhodospirillaceae bacterium | reverse complement strand
CGAGTTCCTTATTGAAGGCCGCCAGGTCGGCGTCCGAGAATTTGGCTTTGCTCAAAACCGACCGAGCCGATGGCCTTCGGCAGAATCTCGACCTGTCCGGTGTAGCCAAGATTTTTCACCAAATACTGGCCCGTGACCGAGCCGATGAGGATGCCCTCGATCTTGCCCGACGCAATTTTGGCGATATTCGTCTGGTAGTTCCGCTCCCGGATCAGTTTGACGCCGACACCGTCCAGCGGCGGATAGCGGAAGCCGAGCTGGCCGCCGATTCGCCGGTACTTGAGATCGGCCACCTTGTTCAATTTGAACACTTTGCCGGCGGGCACCATGATGACAGTATATTCGGTGATCACCGGATCGGTATAGAGCGCCAGCTTGGCGCGGTCCGGGGTTTTCAGCACCGAAATCGCCACATCCACTTTGCCCTCATGCACCCACTTGTACATCCGCTTGAAGGGCAGATTACGGAGGTTGACCTCACGGCCCATGGCTTTCAGCACATCCGCCGTGGCCTCGGCGATCAGACCAGCTGGTTTACCATCCTTGGCGCCCGTGAACGGCTCATTTCCGGGGATCGCCATGGTAAATTGCGCCTGAACCGGCAACGCCGGCAAAAGCGCACACACAAGTGTTAGCGCCCCAATTCCTGACCGGACGGGGGAAAGTTTCCATCGCATCGAAAAACCGGCGTTCATGAGAAATCTCTAACCTTCGGTTTTACATAAGCTCATATGAGTATAAGTGTTCACGAAACCGCTGAATTTCAACCAGTTTAACGGTCGCGGCCCCGCCGGTCGGTAAGGGATATCCGCAAGCCTAACGGGCGTAGGACACCATCATATTGGTCCCCGAGACATAGGATGCGGCATCGGACAACAGATAGAGGATAGCATCCGCCACTTCCTCCGGCTGGCCGACCCGGCCGGCCGGCAATTGCGGCCCGACTTGTTCGACCCGGCCCGGCGGCTGAATTTCAGTGTCGATCACGCCGGGGCTGACCACATTGACCCGGACCCCCTCGCCCGCGACTTCCTGCGCCAGCCCCCAGCCCAACACATCAATGGCGCCCTTGGACACCGCATAAGGGATGGCGTAGCCGGCGCCGCCCAGGCGGGACGCCGCGGACGACAACAGCACCAGAGAGCCGCCCTGCCCGCCATGTTTGGTGGACATATATTTTACCGCTTCCCGCGCGACGATCATCGCCGCGTTGACGTTGATATCCATGATGCGGGTGAGGTCATCGTATTGAAGCTCCGCCATCCGGCCATAGGGGTCGACGATGCCGGCGGAGTTCACCACGCCTTGGATCGGGCCAAGCTCTTTGGTGCAGGTCTCGAACGCCCTGAGCACATCCGCTTCCTTGCAGATATCGGCTTTCACGGCGATGGCCTTGCCGCCGGCCTTCTCGATCGCCGCCACGGTCTCATCAGCGCGCGCCGAATTGCTGACATAGTTCACGCAGACGTCCCAGCCCTGCCTGGCCGCGCCCA
>JAYQGD010000092.1:0-8259 GCA_038140415.1 Rhodospirillaceae bacterium | reverse complement strand
GGATTGGCCGAATGCATGAAAATGATCAGGCCCACCGCGGTCACGAATGCCGAGATCGTGCCGACAAACGGCCACGGGCTCGGATCCGGCACGTGCCAGGGTTGTTGTTTCGCTGAAGCTGTATCTGGCGCCATGGTTATACTTCCTGATGCTTGGCTAAGTGATAAAACAAATTTCCCGGTGCCTGCCTGTCCCCAACTATCCTTTGGGACGGACCGGCGCGCGGGCCTCTTTAATGGGTTTTGCCGCCGGATCGGCGGCGGTTACTTTTTCCGCGGCGGACTGATCGTCGCTTTGGAAGAATGTATACGACAAGGTGATGACCTTGGTGTCCTTGGCATTGTCGTCCTTGACCATCTCCGGATCGACAAAGAACGTCACCGGCATCTGCACGGTTTCGCCCGGCCGCAGCACTTGTTCGTTAAAGCAAAAGCAATCGATTTTGTCGAAATGCATGGCGACCCGGTAGGGAGTTACATTGAACGTGGCCGTCCCCACAACCGGCTTGTCAGAGAGATTGGTCGCCTCGTAGAACGCCAAGGCCCGTTCGCCGATCTTGATCTTGACCGAGCGCTGAACCGGCTTAAACGACCAAGCGAGGTTGCGATTGACGTTGGCGTCAAACTGCACGGTGACATACTGATCGACAACGGCCGAGGCGGGCTCGGACGAGTCCGCCACTTGGGTCGTGCCGCCGTAGCCGGTCACCTGACAAAACAGCTTGTAGAGCGGTTCCGACGCATAGGCCAAGCCGACCATGCCGAAAACGACGGCAAACAGGCCCGTTGCGGTGAGGCCCAGGCGCTTATTCTGCCGAGCTCCCCGCGTTATGGCTTTATCTGTCGTCGCCGTCATAACCCTCTTAACCCTCGAATCCCGCGGTTACTCGGCGGGCTGATGTACCGTGTCGTCCGGCACGTCGGGAACTTCCTCGTGGGTGTGGAACGGCGCCGGGGAATCGACTGTCCATTCCAGCGTGGTCGCACCCGCGCCCCACGGATTGGCTTCGGCTTTCTTGCCAGAGCGGATCGTGGAAATCAGGATATAGACGAACAGCAGCGCACCCACCAAGGAGATAGCGGCGCCGATGCTGCTGACCATGTTCCAACCTGCATAGGCGTCCGGATAGTCCGGAATCCGGCGCGGCATCCCGGCCATGCCGAGGAAGTGCTGCGGAAAGAACAGGACGTTGACACCGACGAAGGTGATCCAGAACTGAAGCTGGCCCAGGGTCTCGTTATACTGCCGGCCGCTCATTTTGCCGAGCCAGTAGAACATGCCGCAGTAGATGGCATAGATGGTGGCGATGGACAGCACGTAGTGGAAGTGCGCGACCACGAAATAGGTGTCGTGGAACGCCATGTCGACGCCGACGTTGGCGAGCGTAATACCGGTCACACCACCGACCACAAACAGGAAGATGAAGCCCAGGGCGTAGAGCATCGGGGTTTTAAACTCGATGGAACCGCCCCACATGGTGGCCAGCCAGCTGAAGATTTTCACGCCGGTCGGCACCGCGATGACCATTGTGGCCAGCACGAAGTAGGCCCGCGTTTCCACGTTGAAGCCGACCGTGAACATGTGGTGCGCCCAGACGACAAAGCCGACAACACCGATGGCCGCCATGGCGTAGGCCATGCCGAGATAGCCGAAGATCGGTTTCTTGGAGAAAGTGGACACCACCTGGGAAACCACGCCGAAAGCCGGGATCACCATGATGTACACTTCCGGATGACCGAAGAACCAGAAAAGGTGCTGCCAGAAAATCGGATCGCCGCCGCCGGACGGCGAGAAGAAGGCCGTACCGAAGTTGCGGTCGGTCAGCAGCATGGTCAGCGCGCCGGCCAGAACAGGAATGGCCAGCAGCAGCAGGAACGCTGTCACCAGCATGGCCCAGATGAACAGGGGCATCTTATGGAAGGTCATGCCCGGGGCGCGCATATTGATGATCGTCGTGATGAAGTTGATGGCGCCCAGAATGGAGGAGGCACCGGCCAGGTGAAGGGCCAGAATACCGAAGTCGACCGCAGGGCCGGCGCTAAAGTCCGCGTTTGAAAGCGGCGGATACACGGTCCAGCCGGTACCCGCGCCGTCGCCCGACCCGCCGGCCACAAACGTCGAAGTGACCAGCAGCACCAGAGCCGCGGCCAAAAGCCAGAAGCTGATATTGTTCATCCGCGGGAAGGCCATATCCGGCGTACCGATCATCAGCGGAATAAACCAGTTGCCGAAGCCGCCGATCAGGGCCGGCATGACCACGAAGAACACCATGATGAAGCCGTGGGCGGTGACCAGCACGTTGTAGAAGTGCGCATCGGTGATCAACTGGATGCCGGGCTGAGCGAGCTCCGCGCGGATGGCCATGGACGCCGCGCCGCCGATAATTGCGGCGAGCAGGGAAATGGCCAGATACATGGTGCCGATATCTTTATGGTTGGTCGAATACGCCCACCGTTTCCAGCCGGTCGGCTTATGGTCATGATGGTCGTGATGATCGTGAGCTGCGTGTGCCGTATCAGACATGGCTATTCCTCTTAAATTACTCTTTCAGCGCCGCTATTGGATGGCCTGAGATTTATACGCAACCGTGGCCGGCTGCCGCTTGTCTTGAGCGAACTGCTGCTTCGCTTTGACGACCCATTGCTTATAGTCTTCCTTGGAGACGACATTGACGACGATCGGCATATAGCCGTGTCCGACGCCGCACAGTTCCGAACATTGGCCGCGATAGGTGCCGATTTTCGACGACGGCACCCGGAACCAGGTCTCGTTGGTCCGGCCCGGCACCGTATCGATACGCACACCGAAAGCGGGGATGGCCCAGTTGTGCAATACGTCCGTCGCGGTCAGCAGGACCCGGATCGTGGTATCCGCCGGGACGACGACGCGGTTGTCGACTTCAAGCAGCCGGATCATGCCGGGCTTAAGGTCTTCTTCCTGAATGATGTTGCTGTCAAACTGCAGGCCCTTTTCATCCGGATATTCGTACGACCAGGACCATTGCTGTCCGGAAACTTTCAAGGTCATATCGTATTCCGGCGCCTTGTCCATGAAGAACAACAACTTCATGGAGGGTACGGCGATCCAGACGAGGATGATGATCGGCACCACAGTCCACGCCACCTCTAGCAAGGTATGGTGCGTGGTCTTCGACGGGACGGGGTTGGCCTTGGCGTTGAACTTGATGCAGATGTACAGCATCAGGGCCAGCACGAAGAGAACGATCACCGTCTCAATCACCAACAACAGATTATGGAAGCTGTGAATATCTTCCTGAACCGGGGTGGCCGCCGGCCGGAAATCCAATTGCCAGGGCTGCGGCCCGGATTGAGCCATGGCCGCTCCTGCGGCAATCACCACCAGAGCAAAAACAGTGCTCGAAATTAACCAACGATATTTACTCATCTGTATCTTTTCCCCTCGCCGCCGAAATGCCCGACTCCCCGGACGTTTCGATTGCTATTCACTATGCAGGACTCTCGCCGTGCCTCTCAAATTTGCTCAAATGTTGAACTGAAAAATCGGCACCGGCCATGACCTGGGTCAAGTGGGAACCCTATACCTGATCTTTTCTGAGGCGTAAACCCATCCGCCGCCAATTCAGCCGGACTTTTTCCGTTGTTATCCAAGGGTTAATGCGTATTTTTCGCTCCCCGAAACGGGACCGGAATCGCCCAAATACAACAACAGTTGCCGCCGGCTCGTTCGAATGTTAAACCTCCGCCCACGTGAACGCGCCGAAGAGGGCGCTTGGCCGCCGATTTTTTGGCCCCTGATCCGATTGAGAATAATGAAACTCAAGAGAAAAAACCTGATTTTCCTGCTGGTTCTGGCCGGAGCTACGATCTTTATGTATTTCGCTATTCTGTGGAAAGTCGGCAGCGGCTAGGCGCTCAAACCATGGACGTCTCCGCCCTTCCCCATGTGAATGCCGTCCTGAACGGCATCGCCGCCTGCTTTCTAGCGCTGGGATATGTGCTGATTCGCCGTGGCGAGAAGGACAACCACCGCAAGGCGATGATTGCCGCAGCCTCCGTTTCGGGTCTGTTTCTGATCAGCTACGTTACGCTGCGCTTCCATGCACCGATCTTCGAGTTTCGCGGCGAAGGCGTCATCCGGCCCATCTACTACGTCCTGTTGATCAGCCACGTCATCCTGTCGGTCTGCATCGTGCCTCTTGTAGCGCTTACGCTATACAGAGCCCTGCGGGGGCAGTTTGACCTGCATCGCAAGGTCGCGCGCTGGGCCTGGCCGGCCTGGATGTATGTCTCCCTGTCCGGCATTGCGGTGTATCTGATGCTGTATCAGGTCTACCCGCCCGAGGTCGCGGGACTTCAATAGGATGATCGACACGATGCCCGACGGCACCGACGCACGGCAGTTGCGCCGCTGGTGTCTGTTGGCGGTTTTGGCCCTGGCCGTCGCCGGGCTGACCATCATTCCGTTTCTGCTGTCCAAGACCATGCTGCGCGACCCGGCGAATGTCTGGGTCCATGACTTTGGGCCGAACGGTCTGGTGGTCCATGTGGTTACCTCGTTCGCGGTGTGGTTCCTGGCCATGTTCGCCGCCCTCAACGTGGCCATGATGCCGATCGATCATGGCGGGCGCCGGCGGGGCTCCGAACTGGCGGACCGCACCGGATTTATTGCCGCCGCGACAGGCACCGTGTTCATTCTCATCGCCGCCTTCCTGGACCGGGGCGAAGCGACCCTCAACGACTATATCCCGATGATCATCGATCCGTTTTTCTATGCCGGCGTCGGATTGATGGCCCTCGGGTTCCTGTTGTCGGTGCTGCGGATGCTGGCCGGGCTGGCCCGGGTCACGGCGACGGATATCGTCGAAGTGCCGGCCCTGATCGCCACCGGATTGCTCTATGCCGCGGCGGTCGTGGCCGGTTTGCTGGCCTGGCTTCAGCTGTCCGGGCAGGCTTTGTCTTTTGATTTTAACCAGCGGCTCCTCTGGGGCAGCGGCCATATCCTCCAATATGTAAACGCGGGGTTGGTGCTGATCTCCATCAGCATTCTCTACCGCCGGGCGTTCGATGCAAACATGACCGGCGCGCGCTTCATGAAGTGGACCGGCGGCCTGCTGCTGCTTTGCGGCGCGGCGGGGCTGGTCATGATGGGGATTTATCCAGCGACGGGCAGCACTTACTTCCCGGTATTCACCAACTTACAATACGCCCTGGGCCTGCCGGTCGCGCTGATCGTTGCCGCTGCTCTGGGGGCGATTTGGCGGCGGCGCGGCGCGCTCAATTGGGGTGATCCCGCCGCAGCCGGGTTCCTGACCGCCGTGTTCCTGTTCGGCGTGGGCGCTTTTTTGGGCCTGTTCGTGGACGGCGCCGACACCAGGACCCCCGCTCATTATCACGGCGTCATCGGCGGGCTGAACCTGTCGCTGATGGGATTGTTCTATAGCTGGTTCCTGCCCCTGTTGGGCCGGCAGTTCACCCGCCAACGCCGGGTCTCGGCGCAGATCTATCTTTACGCCGTGGGCCAGCTCTTATTTGTCCTCGGCATGTTTGCCGCCGGCGGCATGGGCGAGGCGCGGAAATCCACCGGCTCCGGCATCGGCCTGGACAGCAGCACGGCTCTGGCCGCCGCAGGTCTGCGGGACCTGGGCGGCGCCTTGGCGGTGCTGGGCGGGCTGCTGTTTATCGTCCTGGCGCTCAGGGCGTTATTGAAACGGCGCGTCTGAGCCATTCGATTTTCACAGTGCATATATGTAAAGAGCCCTATTTATTGTGACCGGAATCTATGGCATAGACGGGGTCAATCGCAGGTATTGGCAAGCGAATGAACCAGCACGTCTCTCATATTGATGATGAAAGCGCTCCGGCGTCCGCGCCGGAGGCGGAACCCCGTGCGCCGATTGTCGACTATGCGCTTCTTCTGAAGCCTCGGGTGATGTCCCTGGTGCTGTTCACCGGATTCGCCGGCATGCTCCTGGCGCCCGGCCCCATTGATATGGTGACCGCCATCATCGCGGTGATTGCGATAGCGGTCGGCGCCGGCGCATCGGGGGCCATCAATATGTGGTACGACCGGGACATCGACCAGATTATGGAGCGGACCCGCCAGCGCCCCTTGCCGGCCGGCCGACTGCGCCCGAGCCGCGCGCTCTGGCTCGGCATTATTTTGTCCGTCGCGTCTGTCGCCGCCATGGAGGCCTACGTCAACCAAATGGCGGCGGTGCTTCTGGCGATCACCATCGCCTTTTACGTTTTCATCTACACCATCTGGCTGAAACGCCGCACGCCGCAGAACATTGTTATCGGCGGGGCCTCCGGCGCGTTGCCGCCGATGATCGGCTGGGCCGCTGTCACCGGTGATATTTCCGCGGGCGGCATCGTCCTGTTCGCCATTATTTTCATGTGGACGCCGCCGCACTTCTGGGCGCTGTCTCTCTATCGTTCCGGCGATTACGAGAAAGCCGGCGTGCCGATGATGCCCGTGGTCTCCGGTGTCGCCGAGACTAAAAAGCAGATGGTGATCTACACGTTGCTTCTGTTTCCGATCACCATCGCCCCCGCCTTCATCGGTATGATCACGCCGGTCGGTGGTGTGGTGATCGCGGCGTTAAGCGCCTGGTTCATCCGGCTTGCCTTGGTCGTCTACAAGGCCGACGGGTTCGACGCGCCGCGCGCTATGTTCCGCTATTCCATCGCTTACTTGTTTTTCGTATTCGTCGTCCTGCTGGCGGATCACACGTTCCTGGTCGGCCGCATCCCGACCCTTTAGACGACACCAACCATGACCGCCTATCAGCAATTGGAACGGATCTTCGGCCGCCTGGCCGCTCTCGGCGACGCGGAGGGCTTCCTCCATTGGGACTCCTCGGTGATGATGCCGCCGGCCGGCGCCGCATCGAGGGCCGAACAGATCGGCGCCCTCAAAGCGGTCCGTCATGAAATCATCACGTCGGAAGAGGTTGGCGAACTGATCGACGAAGCCCAGTCCGGGACGACGCTGAACGACTGGGAGAAAGCGAATTTGAGGGAGATGCGCCGGCGGCGGCTTCGCCAAACCGCCCTCAACGCCGGACTTGTTGAGGCGCTCGCCAAGGCGGCCAGCGACTGCGAGATCGCCTGGCGGGATGCGCGGCCGAACGGGAAATTTGCGCCGGTCAGAAACGATCTCCAAACCCTGCTTGATCTGGTGCGGGAATCCGCCGTGGCTTTCGGCGAGGTCATGAACCTATCGCCCTATGATGCGTTGATGGACCAGTATACGCCGGGCCTCAGAATGAGCGATGTGGACCCGCTGTTCGAAAAACTGGGCGATGTACTGCCTGATCTCCTGCGGCGGATCATTGATCACCAGGGATCCCAGACTCAGCTGCTCCCGGTGGCAGGTCCTTTTCCCATCGACCAACAGCGCGCCCTCGGTGAACGTTTGATGGAGGTTCTGGGATTCGATTTCAATATGGGCCGGCTGGATGAAAGCTTGCACCCTTTCTCGGGCGGCACGCCGGACGACCTCCGCATCACGACCCGCTACAATGAAACCGAGTTCATGACCGGTCTGATGGGTGTGCTGCACGAAACCGGCCACGCGCTGTATGACAAAGGTCTGCCGGCCGATTGGCGGACCCAGCCCGTCGGGCGCGCGATGGGGATGGACATTCACGAGAGCCAATCCCTGCTGATCGAAATGCAGGCCTGCCGCTCGAAGGAGTTTTTGACCTTCGCCAGCCCGATCATGCAGGACGTATTCGGCCGCTCCGGGCCGGAATGGTCCCCGGAAAATCTTTACCGGCTTTATACGAGGGTGGAGCCCGACCTGATCCGGGTCGACGCCGACGAAGTGACGTACCCGCTGCACATCATCCTGCGCTACCGGCTGGAACAGGCGCTGCTCTCCGGCGATCTTCCGCTGGACGATTTGCCCGGCGCGTGGAACGACGGCATGCAGGAGTTGCTGGGACTGACGCCGCCCGACGACGAGGACGGCTGCCTGCAGGACATCCATTGGTATGACGGCGCCTTCGGCTACTTCCCCAGTTACACATACGGCGCACTAACGGCGGCCCAATTGTTCCGCGCCGCCACCGAAACACATGGCGATATTCTTCCCGGTATTGGCCACGGAGATTTCAAACCGCTCTATGTCTGGCTTCGGGAAAACGTGCACTCTCTGGGCCGGTTGCGGGAAACGCCGGAACTGATCCGCAATGCGACCGGGAAAGACCTGGACGCCGACATTTTCCTCACCCATCTGGAACGCCGGTATTTGGCGTGACGCCCCGCTTGAAGG